>CAYUWO010000001.1:0-43063 GCA_964448535.1 uncultured Gammaproteobacteria bacterium
TCGTTCGCTTTACAGGTTACGCCCCAAGGGGGCTTCACCTGTCAGAAATTTCGCTCTTGGAATTTCTTGCACTGCTTGCAGCCCTTATTTTGAGGGCATGCGGGTGCGGGCAAGCCTTTTTGGCGAAGTTCCGTCAGGCGGGCGAATTTTTTAAAAAAAAATCGGGGTTTAATTTCCCGATTTTTTAAAATTTATTCAATAAAGCTTTTTACATAAGCCCTAAGACTTTTTTATACCAGCTAAATGTTTCTAATTCAACGCCGTTAAACGTTGTTTTTAAACATTGTTGCTTTAAGTAGCTTTGAAATTCATCGTTAAATTTTGATTTCACGGGTGACTTCACTTGTAATTTTTCTGCCAATGCGACCATTAATGCCTCCCTTTCTTTTACAACAGCATTTTTTTGACCTTAACTAACAACACCTTGCGGTTACAAATTATTAAATCACGTAAATATTTTTTTTTGCTCTATAAAATCATAATTTTTTGTAAATTTTTGTAAATACCGCCTCTTATCATAAATAGTATAGTTTTTTTAGCCTTTATAATATTTTTAAGGAAGTAAAAATGAATCTTTTTGATACAAAATTTTTGTCGCTAAGAGCGGTTAAAAGAGAAGGAAAGCCCGATTGGGTATATGTCCACAGACCAAACGCCAAAAACGGAGTTGTAATTATTCCCGTTATAAAGGAAAAAAACAAAGAAGAATCTGTCCTTTTTTTAATTACAAAAAGACCGCCTCTTATTGCCGAAAACAAGGCGGAATTTTGTGTGGAGCTGCCGGCGGGGCTTGTAGGAGATGAAAACGAAAAAGAAAGCGTTGAGGAAGCTGTTAAAAAAGAGCTGTTTGAAGAAACAGGGCTTGTGTCGTCCGATATTAAAATTTGTGCTGAAAATGTTTCAAGCTCTGCCGGACTTACAAGCGAAACTTTTGTTATAGCAAAAGTCTTAATAACAGATTCCCTTGTTAAGCAAACGCCGATTGACGATGGGGGAGTTATAATAAAAAGAATCCGTGTCCGAAAAAGTGAAATTGAAAAATTTTTGACAGAATCCGAAAAACAAGGCTGTTCCATAAGTTCTCAGGCGCTTGCCGCGCTTTTTTACTTAAAATTTTAAGGGTAATTATATGAAACTTGAATTATCATCGGCTAAAACCGCATTCGACTATAAATTTTTAATGACGAGGCTTTTTCCATACTTAAAGCCCCATTTGTTCAGAATTTTTGTAACTTTTTTTCTTGCCGTTCCTTTGGGGCTTTTAGACGGCGCTACTGCTTTTGCCTTAAAACCTTACATTGACGTTGTTGTTAACGGAAACACTATAGTATGTAAGGGTTTTGAACTTACAAGAGATATTCTTGTTAATTTTATTCCTTTTTTAATTGTTGCTTTTGCTACCGTGCAAGGTTTTTTAAGGTATTTAAACTCTTATCTTACAGACTGGTTGAGCAACAAAATTTCAAACTCTGTTAAAATTGACCTTTTTAAAAAGTTAATTAAAATGGATTCCAAATTTTTTGACGAAAATTCTTCGGGAATTATACTCTCAAGGTTTTTAAACGATCCCGACACGGCGTCAAGAACAATAGTAGATTCCATTAAACAAATTATAACCTGCCTAACCGAAGCAATCGGGCTCATATCTGTTTTAATATGGGCTTCATGGAAGCTTGCGCTTGTCGGGGTTGTAGTTTTAACCATTGCGTTTCTGCCTCTTGTCTTTATCAGAAAAAAAATTAAACAAGTTTCAAATGATACGGCAGTTTTAAGCGGCGGAATCACAACAAACTTTAATGAAACTTACGGCGGAAATAAAATTATGTCAGGGTATTGCCTTCAGGGCATGCTTTTTAATAAATTTCAACATCAGATAAGAAAATACTTCGACCTTACAATTTCCCTGTCAAAAAGGGTCGGTTGGATGAGCCCCATTATGTATTTTATTGCAAGCATAGGGATTGCAATCGTCATGTTTTATGGAAATTCTCTCATTATAAAAGGAGAAATGACAACAGGGAGTTTTGCAAGTTTTATTACCTCGCTTTTATTATTGTATAAGCCTGTAAAAGCGCTCGGAAACACCTTAACAAATTTACAGAATGTTTTTGTCGCCTCCTCAAGAGTGTTTGAACTTTTTGATTTAATTCCGGAAATTACTGACGGCAATAAAGAATTAATTAAAATTGAAGATAAAATTTCCTTTAACAATGTATGTTTTGAATATGTCGAAGGCGAGCCGGTTTTAAAAAACATTAATTTTGAAGTTAAAAAAGGTCAAACTGTTGCTCTTGTCGGCAATTCGGGAGGAGGAAAGTCAACCATTGCAAATTTAATCCCCAGGTTTTATGACCCCAAAACCGGTTCTGTTACCATTGATAATACCGATATAAGAGATTTTTCACTTTCTTCTTTAAGGCAAAATATAGCGGAAGTTTTTCAAGATAATTTTCTTTTTTCGGGCACTATAAAAGAAAATATTATCATGGGTAATTTTAAGGCAAGTGAAACAGAGGTTCAAAATGCTGCTAAATTGGCGCATGTGGATGATTTTGCGGCTAATCTTGATAATGGGCTTGATACTGTCATAGGAGAAAGAGGCGCAACTTTATCGGGCGGTCAAAAACAAAGAGTGGCAATTGCAAGAGCCATTTTAAAAGATGCGCCCGTTGTTATTTTGGATGAAGCAACATCTGCCCTTGATAACAAATCAGAGGCGGTCGTACAAAAGGCGCTTGAAAATTTAATGAAAAATAAAACGGTTTTTATTATAGCTCACAGATTATCCACAATTAAAAATGCAGATAGAATAATAGTTATAAACGACGGATATCTTGTTGAAGAAGGAAGCCATGAAGAACTTTTGCAAATTGAAAACGGACAGTATAAGGCATTATATGATATGCAGTTTAAAGACGTCCAAAGTTAAAAGATAAAGCGCAGTTGATGTAAATTAATTTTTATTATAATATTAATTTTAAGGGAAGTCGGGCAGGTGGCGAAATGGTAGACGCACCGGTTTCAGGAGCCGGCGCAATAAAATGCGTGGGGGTTCAAATCCCCTCCTGCCCAGACCTTTCATTAGGTTTCCCCGTTTGAACCCCCAAAGTTTGCCGTATTGGCGTTTAAATTAATGTTTTTTTCTTTTTATTGAAAGATAGTCTTTAATTTTTTTTGAATCTTTAATCCAAAAATCAAAATCAATAATTGGCGGTTCAAAATATGCTATATTTTCATAATTTTTAAAAAGCAGATAAAGTTTTTGATAAAACATTTTTATAAAATTTCTTTTATTAATTATAACATCAATATTTATCTCGCTTTCAGACAAAGAATATCTTAAAATTTTTTCTGATAAAACTTTTTTATGAAGCTCACGGGTGTTCATAACAACAAACCTGATATTAAACTTCCCGACAGGGCAGCAATAAATTATAACTTCAACCCCGTTATGAAAAATGTTTAAAACAAGGGTTTCTTTTGTGTCGGTTAACTGTTCTAAAAATCGCCAAAAATCATTTATGCTCTCAGTTCCTTTGTAAAAAGAAATTTTAAATTCCGTATCTTTTGTTTTTATATAAAAAACAAATTCTCCAAGGTCAAAGTCAAAAGTAATATTTTCAATTTTTATTTCTTTTATATTTTTGGGCTTTGTGCAATTTAGCGCATCTAAATATTCTTCTTCAAGACAATCTTTACTTAATAAATAAGTATACCCCCTTCCGTTATACATTTTAATTCCTTAAAAAGTCGATTAAAAAATATTATATATCAATCTATAAAGTTTTCTCAACTTTTTATCGTTCTATTTATTTACAATTTCATTAATTTTAATAATTTCTGCGGCTTTTTGTCCAATAAAATATAAAAAGTTTATTCTTTAATAAATCTAACCCCGTGCGTTTCAGACTTTTTTAATAAGTCCGCATTTTAAACATGCAAGAACTTTTTTGGTTGAATCAACGGGGACAAAAAGGTGTTCGCAATTTTGGTATTCATCTTCATTTTCGCCCGTTTTTGGTTTTGGGCGTTTTAAATCGTTATAAATTTTATAGATTAGCTCAAATATATACATAAAAAGAGTTCAAATTAATTATATTTCAATTATAATTGATTTTATGAAAAATAAAATTGAAAAATTTATATCTTCAACCGTTGAATACCATGATATTCATAAGGCGGTGGAAATCGCAAACGATTTAGGGCTCGGGCTTGAAATCAGCAGATTTGGAAAATTAAGGGAGTTAGACGAGTGTTTTGAGGAAACCTTAAACAGATATGAGGACGCAGTTAAAGATCTAAAGGGTCCTTTAACTGTTCATGGGTTCTTTACAACCCTTTGCCCCGTGTCAAAAGACCCTTTAATTAAAGAAGTTTCAATTAAAAGATATTTTCAAAGTCTTGAAATAGCCTCAAGATTGGGCGCAAAAACGGTCGTTTTTCATACATGCTTTAATAACCTTTTAAAACAGCAGGTTTACAGAGATAATTTTTTTCATTCCAATGTCGAATTTTTTAAAAATTTTATTTTGAATTTTGAAGAAAGAAAAATTACGGCAACGATTGAAAATGTGCATGAGCCTAATTTTGACATGATAAGAAATATCATTGCCGCCATAAATTCTCCTTTTCTTAAAGCGACAATTGATATCGGACATTTAAATCTTCATTCAAAAATTCCTCAAACAGAATGGATTAAAAATTATGGAATAATGCTTCATCATATGCATTTTCACAACAATTTCGGCGATGAGGACGCCCACCAGTCATTAAAAAAAGGAACTGTCAATGTTAGAGAGGTTTTACTTACTTTAAAGGAAATGCAAATTTATCCGCAAATAACTTTTGAAATCTTTGATAAAGAAGATTTATTTGAAAGCGTTGAATATTTTAATCAATTACAAAAAGAAACAGGATACGGAATATAAAACCACGCTTTCTGTCTATCGGTGAACTAAAAACAAATCTTTTGCTTTAATATCTCCATAATTTTATCAAACACCCGTTAACATTTTCTTAGTGCTGCTATGTTTCCATCCTGACACGGTTCGAAACATAATCGCCGTTTAATAAAAAAATATCAATGATACCAAAGGTCAAAATCTGTTTTTAATTTTTCCTCATAACAGCCTCTACACCCTGCATAAGCTTCAGGTCAAGAGTTCGCAAAACCCCGTGGAAGCGTGGCTTTTTTATTTTAGCATAAAAAACTGATTTTTTGCAGCATTAAGTTTTTTTATAAAAAATTTAAACATTCCCTAAATCTTTTTAAACCGGTTTTGCTTTTAAAAAGAAAGCGAAATTAACAATATTTTTCTTGACATGACGGCGCTTAAAATGTAGAGTTAAAGTGTATATAGTCAACACATAGAGCAAGAGGCGGAATTTAGATGTGTCGTATTGGTGCAATTAAATCGAGCGAATATTTTCACCCGTCAAAAACACTGGAATTAATGAGGTCGCAGCAAAAGGGGCATGACAATTCGGGGTTCGCTTTTGTAATGCAGGATTTAGGGGGGATTTTTGAACCGTATAAAGACCTTCCTCTTTTATCCATGGCATGCACCGATAAGGGAATAAGAATTGCTGAAGATATTCTTCATTCAATCGGGTTTACAAGGCTTTTGCAATGGACGCCCGATATAAATAAAAACGCAAAAGGGCTTCAAATTTCCCCCATGCCAAATTATGTTTTTGAAGTTTTTAATTATCCGAAACTTTATAAATACGCAACAAAAGAAGAAAAAGAAGAACTTCTTGTCGATACAAGGCTTCAGTTAAGAAAAGCCCTTGAAGTTGAAGATGAAGGGTATGTTTATTCGTTTTGGCATGATGTTTTGATGTTAAAAGAAATTGGAAACCCCAAAGATATAGGGACATATTTCGGGCTCCATAAGCCGAATAATGATTTTGTTTCAAAAATTATTACGGTTCAATGCCGCCAAAACACAAACTATGACATTGTAAGATATGCGGCACACCCGTTTTTCCTTCAAGGGTACACTGCGCTTGCAAACGGTGAAAATACTTTTTATGAAAAAAACAAAAATTTCCAAAAAAACCTTCATAAAGGATATATAGGTTTTGAATCGGATTCGCAGTGTTTTTTATATACGCTTCATTATATAAATAAAATTTTAAAATGGCCTTTAAAATATTATAAACACGTAATTACGCCCTTAGAATACGACGAAATATTAAAAAGGGATGATTCAGAAATTTTGCTTCGCATAAAAGCGTCTTTGGCACATCTTGAAATTAACGGTCCAAACACTATAATAGGCGTTACTCCGGACGGCACCCTTTTTGTTACCTGCGATTCAAAAAAGCTGCGCCCCGTTGTTGTTGGAAGAGATGACAAAACCGTTATTATTACAAGCGAAGTTACGGGCATAAACGAGCTTTTGCCAAAAAGAAATATTGAAACCGACATCTACCCGAACGAAAGAGAAATGGTTGTCGTATATGACGATTTGAGGATACAAAGATGGGCACAGTAGAAATTACGGGGATTGATAAACAGGATTTAGTCTGGCAAATTGAACATGACAGAGAAAAATGCACCCTTTGCGGGAAATGCGTTGCTGTTTGCACATTTGGCGCCATAAAAGCCGATGTTCAAAAAAGAAGGAAAGTGATTTCAAAAGGAAATCTGCCGACCCCCGAAACTGAGCAAATTTCGGTTCCCGTTATAAAACAGGTTGTTACAAAGTCTAAAAACTGTGTCGGCTGCACAATGTGCGCTAAAGTTTGTCCGAATGAAGCAATTAAGCCCGTTTATAACGACAGAAACAGAATGAATGTTAAATACAGGGCGCAAAATGCCGAATCTCCAAAAAGAGGCGGAAGAACAAACCTTCATACCGAAGGAAGAACTTTAGACAAAATCAAAGTGGGAAGAATTTCTCAAATGACAGACCCCTCGCTTGATGCAATGCGTCATACATTTGAGCTTTTGGCGCCGTTCGGAAGGGTTATGCCCCCCGAAAATCTTCCTTTTTTAACGGATGAATCGGGAAACCTCGTTATGAATAAAAAAATTCCGACAACAAGGTGGATTTATCCTGTAATAATTGGCGATATGTCAATCGGGGCGCTTTCTCCAAGGTTATGGGAAGCTATTTCAATTGCGGTTGCTTATCTAAATGAAGTTTACAATATACCAATCAGAATGTGTTCGGGCGAAGGGGGAATGCCCGAAAAGCTTTTAAGGTCAAAATATATTAAATATATGATTCTTCAAATCGCATCAGGGCATTTTGGATGGAACAGAATTATAAATTCCATGCCTTATATGACAGAAGATCCGGCAGGAATTTTAATTAAAATCGGACAGGGCGCAAAACCGGGCGACGGAGGATTATTGCTTTCAAAAAAAGTTGCAAAACACATTCAGGAAATAAGAGGGGTTCCAAAATCAGACCTCTTATCTCCTCCGAATCATCAGGGGCTTTATTCGATTGAAGAGTCGGTTCAAAAAATGTTTCTTTCAATGAATGCGGCATTTAAATTCAGAGTGCCCGTTGCAATTAAAGTTGCGGCTTCTGTTACTTCCGTTTCAGTTTATAATAACCTTCTTCGCGACCCCTATGATATCGTAGGCGGCTTTTTCTTAGACGGTATTGCCGGCGGCACGGGGGCTGCGCATGAAACTTCTTTAGACCATACGGGACATCCGATTGTTTCAAGGCTTAGAGATTGTTATCTTGCGGCGGTTCATCAGGGCAAACAAGGCCAAATCCCTCTTTGGGCGGCAGGCGGGCTTGGCATGAGAGGAACTCTTGCAGCAGACGCATTTAAGATGATTTGCCTCGGCGCAAACGGCGTATTTACGGGACGTTTGATTTTACAAATTGCAGGCTGCCTCGGAGATGATTTCGGAAGATGTAACGCTTGCAATACGGGGCTTTGCCCCGCAGGGCTCACAACTCAAAATCCTATTTTAATGAAAAGGCTCGATATAGATAAAGTTGCGCAAAATATTGTAAATTATTTTCTTGCAACGGATGTAGAGCTTAAAAAACTCATGGCTCCGATTGGAAACTCAAGCCTTCCGGTTGGACGTTCGGATGCGCTTGTTACCGTTGATAAAAACGTATCTGAAAGATTAGGTATTCAACATGTTTGTTAGGATAAATTATGAACACGACAATAATTGACAGTTTACAGGACAATAAAAGATTATCCACAAAAGAACTTCTTGAAATTATTTACCAAAAAATTGAGATGGGCTTTAACGAATTTAAAATAATAGCCTCGGGTCAGCATGATTTAGGGGGTCCGTTATGGTCAAAAGACGGGAAACCCCTTGTGTTTCATATTACAAACCCCGGACAAAGAGTAGGGTCCATGGGAATGGCAGGAACAAAAATTATAGTTAAAGGTTCTGCGCCTGCAGATATCGGCTGGTTAAATTCGGGAGCCGAAATTGTTGTCTTGGGAGATGCAGGCGACACCGCCGCACACTGTCAAGCTTCCGGAAAAATATACGTTGCGGGCAGAGTGGGCACACGTTCGGGCGCTTTGATGAAGCATGACCCTAAATTTGAAGAACCGGAATTTTGGGTTTTAAAAAACACAGGCTCATTTTCTTTTGAATTTATGGGCGGCGGAAAAGCAGTTGTCTGCGGGTATAAATGTGAAGATATGGAGTCTGTTTTATCAAATCGTTCATGCTGCGGTATGGTGGGCGGAGTTGTTTATGTCAGAGGGAATGTTAAAGGCTTAACAAACGATGTCGACCTTTATGAGCTTGATGAAGCAGATAAAAGCTATTTAAAATCAGGCATGGTTAAATTTCTTGATGAAATAGGCAAAAGCGAACTGTATGAAGAATTAACGGACTTTTCCCTTTGGCAAAAAATCCTCGCAAAACCGTATAATAAAAAGAAACGTAAAGTCCCTTTTTCGATTAAAGAATTTAGAGAAGAAAAATGGGTTAAAGGCGGGATATTTTCAGAATTTTTCGGGGACTATACGGATGTAATCGACGTTATAAACACGGGTGAAAACCGCTTAAGATATCCTTCATGGGAAAATAACCTAAAAACTCCCCCTTGCGAATTTGATTGCCCCATTTCGATTCCTACCCAAAAAAGAATTGAGCTTTTAAGAAGAGGCAAGACAAACGAGGCGCTAAATTTAATATACGATTATTCGCCCTTTCCGGCAAGCGTTTGCGGGCAGGTTTGCCCTAACCTTTGTATGGAAACCTGCACAAGAAGGTATGTGGATGAACACATAAAAATTTCACCCTTGGGGATAAAGTCGTTTGAAAATGCCGATATTAAAGCAGTTGCGCCGACTAAAAATAAAAAAATTGCCGTAATCGGCGCAGGCGTTGCGGGTTTGTCCTGTGCATGGCAATTATCAAAGCTTGGATACAGAGTAGACGTTTTTGAAAAAGACTCTGAAATCGGCGGAAAATTAAGACAGGTTATTCCCGATGACAGATTAAATCAAGAAACCCTAAAAGCCGAACTTGAGATAATTAAAAATGCGGGAATAAATTTCCACATGGGCGTTTCTCTTGATAAAGACGAATTTGAAAAAATTACAAAAGAATACGATTCAACTGTTGTTGCAATCGGGGCGCATAATCCCGTTGTCATTCCGATTGAAGGGAAAGAAAGGTTAATCAAGGGGCTTGACTTTCTAAAACTGATTAATCAAGGGCAAAAATTCGGTATCGGAAAAAATGTTGTTATAATAGGCGCCGGAAATGCCGCTATGGATGTTGTTATAGGCGCTTATAAAATGGGGGCTAAAAATGTTACCGCGATTGATATTCAAAAGCCCTTGGCTTTTGAAAAAGAGCTGGAACATGCGAAGTCTTTAGGGGCAAAAATTTTATACCCATGCTTTAGCGAAAAGATTACGGAAGAGGGAGTTTGCCTTAAGGACGGAAGGGTTTTAAAAGCAGACAGCGTAATTATTTCAATAGGCGACAGACCCGTCTTTGATTTTGTTGACGAAAAATATTTAAATGAAAGAAAATTCCCCCTCATAAACAAATTTAATCAGTCCGATATTAATAGAAAAGTATTTTTTGCGGGCGATTGCACCGGACAAGGATTATTTTGCAACGCAATCGGCAAAGGCAGAGAAGTTGCGCTTAATATAGATAATTTGCTTGACGGTTTGGAATTAAAAGAGTTTAAAACAAAAGAAAAAATTCAAACAGAAGAAGTCAAATGCTCTTATTATCATACTCTTAAAGGGTCTGAGCTTTATGCGATGGAGGCGCTTGAAGAAACAGAACGGTGTATGAGCTGCGGCGTTTGCAGAGATTGCAAAATGTGCATGACCTCATGCCCTCAAGGCGCAATTGAACGGGTTGAAATGGGGGAAGAATTTGCCTATATTTCAGACCCGAATAAATGTATAGGCTGCGGAATATGTTCAGGAGTCTGCCCTTGCGGAATTTGGAAAATGACATCTAACATAGAAAGTTAATTTTCTACATTTATTTTGACTCTCATGGTTTTTTTACACCAGCGGTTTCTTTCTGTCTTTGGGGAAACGGGCTAATAAAGCAAGCAAAAAGTTTCATTGTTTTTTAGTGCAGGCAAACATACAAATTGCAAAAAATAACTGTGCCAAAATTTCCATTCACTTGTTTTGCGGGTTTCTCCTCTATTGCGGGCTGCATTTGTCAGAAACTACATTTCCATTTCAAGGCTTATTTCAAACGGAGAAGATTTTACCATAAATTTTTTGCCACCTGTTTCCACTATATAAACACTTTCGGCATCATTTTCCTGTGCAAGGCGTGCTTCAATTTCCGGTTGTTCAACATCTCCTTTAAAACTGTATAAAACGTAGATATCGTCTTGAATATAGCCTATAAGAGAGGTTATTCCTTCAAATTTTGCAAGGGAAAGCCCCCTTGTTTCGGTTAGTTTTAGAGATGAAATAATTGTTGCCACTTCACTTTCAGCAGGGAGCACTCCCGTTGCCGCACCTTGAGAAAGTTCGCCGCCGTATCCTACGGCAGTATATTTTGACTCAATCGGAGTATAAAGCTGTTGTATAACTTTGTCATCTTCTGTTTGATAAGAAACTTCATCATATTCATCATCTTTTGTAATACTGTCCATATAAGCATTAAATGCCCGAACTTTTTCTTCGTCGCTTATTTCATCCGCACTCTGCTTAACAATTGAATCAGTGCTGTTTACCATATTGGGAACAGTGTTGTAAACGGGGTTAATCGCCCCGTCGGGAGTTGAAAAACCATTTGATTGTGTTTGGGTTGACTGTGCAAGCTCATTTTTAAACGACTCCGGCGTCTGTTCAACAGGGGGCTCTTCTTTTTTTGGAGGCATTTTTGCTTTTAAAAGTTCTTTTATGGCTTCCGTTTCTTCTCGGACATTTTGTGCTGCGGCATTTTTTGCGGTTTCTGCCCGTTTTTTTGCTCCTGCTTTTTTAGACAACAGATACAAAATTAAAAGTACGCCGAAAACTCCGCCTAAAAGCGGAATATTATTATTTTGAGGGGCTTGGTTGCCCTGTTCATCTTGGTTAACAATAATGTTGGGGCTTATATCTTTTTGATTTGTATCGGGTTCAATTACTTCTGCGTTTATGCCTTTGCTCTCATCCGTGTCAACAGGAACTTTTTTATCAAATTCAACTTCGGTGGGCTCGGTTGTAGGGAGCTGTTTTTCATATTCTTTAACAACGTCTTTATCTGCGGGCTGCTCTTCTTTTATATCAGGTGCGGATGTCTTTGAAGGAGCATTTGCTAACAGTTGATTTTCAGGAGTTTGCGCCTGTTCCTGTTTTTTAACGGGGGCGGGATTTTCCTGTTTTTTAACGGTTAGCATGGGGGCTTTTTGCGCCGGAAGAGCAGACACTACAGGCTTTTGAACGGTTTTTGCCTGCGCTCTTTTTGCATTAGCCGCAGCTTGAATTTTATTTGATTTATTTTGATATTCCTCAAAAGATTTTGTTGCTTGAGGCAGACGAACAGTTTGCTTGGGTAAAGCTTCAGGTTCTTTAATTGCAGGTTTCGGGTTAGATACAATTTTTGTTTCGTTTTGAAGTACGGGTTTTTGGAGGTTTGAAGAAGCCTTTCTAAATTCGGCAAGAGGGGTTGGAATGTTATTTTGAGCAAGCCTTTGCGAGTATCTTTCAAAAACCTGATCGAGTTTTGCAAGCCTCAAAGGGTCCAGTCTGGGTGAAATTGAGGAATCAAGAGTTCTGAGAGAGGTTGAGAGTTTAACCGGTTTTGATGTAATAATTGCAACTTTTGTGTATGCGTTTTGCATATCCTGACCGGCATAAGGATAAGACTTAACCGAAACATTTTTAACATCTTCAACCGGAGGAACGGATGTTATGGAATGACCTGTTTCAGGCAATAAAAGATAATAAACGGTGTCAGTTTTTTTGATAACTTTGACGGGCTCGTTATATGTTTTTTGAGTATAAAGCCCGATGTCATAGCTGTTATCGCCGGTTTTTGTAACCTCTACTTTTAATAAATTATTTTTGTAATCATTTTCTGCGGCAAACAGAGAACATGTGCCAAAAAATAGCACAAAAAAGGCAATTAAAGCTTTGTATAAATTTTTCATCCTTGTTTTTATTCCCTTTGCCCTGATTTTAGGATTTCATAGTACAATTATACTATGAATAAACAAAAAATAGCAAAAAGTAGCGACACAAAACTATACAAAACGGGTTTTGTCGCAATAATCGCAAGACCAAACGCAGGAAAATCAACCCTGTTGAATAAAATTACAGGGCAAAAAATTGCAATCACAACCCCTGTTGCTCAAACCACAAGAAAGCGGATTAAGGGTATATACACAGACGATAATGCGCAAATTGTTTTTATTGATACACCGGGCATACACAAGCCTTTAAATAAACTCGGCGAATTTTTAACCGAACAGGCACTTGAGGCGCTCAGCGAAGCGGATTTGATTTTATTTATTACGGATATTTCATCTCCCGCAGGAAAAGGGGATGTTTGGATAGTTGAAAATTGTATTAAAAAGGCAAATAAACCCGTTATTATCGCTGCAAATAAAATTGACACGGTAAGCGATGAAAATAAAAGAGAGTTAAACGCAATAAGCTATAAAACCCTTTTTGAAGAGAATTACCCTTTAATCAGGATTTCTGCCAAAACCGGAAAAAATGTCGATGTTCTTCTTGAAACCCTAAAATCCATGCTTTTGATTGGCGCCCCCATGTATCCTTCAGATGAAATAACCGACCAAAATGTCAGAACAATAGCTTCAGAAATTATAAGAGAAAAAATTATTTTAAATTCAAAAGATGAAATTCCTCATTCGGTTGCAGTTTTAATTGATGAATATAAAAGCGAAAACGCAATAGACAGAATAAAGGCAACCATTTACGTTTCATCCGAGAGCCAAAAAGGTATAATAATCGGGAAAAACGGTCGTATGCTTAAAAAAATCGGTGTGGAATCAAGGCTTGAAATTGAAGATATGATTGAAAAAAAAGTTTTTTTGGAACTCTTTGTAAAAGTGAAAAAAAATTGGCAAAAAGACAAAAATGCGCTAAAGATGTTTGGATATACAAAATGATAAATATTAAAAACAGAGTTTTTTTATACCTGACAAAAAATCAAAAAAGCGCACTTATCAGCTATTTAAAATCTTTTGCAAAAAAATATCATAATCTTGGGGTAAGGGGGGTTATTGATAAATTTATCGAGAATGAAACTTATTATCTTGAAATAAAAAATCCGCATTTTAAATTTATTATTGAATATCTCAAGGAGGATAATTTTTTAAAAGATTTAGAAAGTTTTTTAAGTGCGGTTTTTTACGAGTTAAAAAGAAAAGAGGCTCTAAAACCTTTAATAGAAAAGCAAAAGCGGATTTTAGCCGAAAAAAGAAAACGCTGTGCGGATTTTAAGATGTCTAAATTAAAACCGACCCTAAAACAGATGTCTTATTATAAAAAGCTTGTAAAATCCCGTGGTACAGAAATGAAAAATTTAAAAGAGGCTTCGCGTCTTGACCTTAGAAATTGGATTGAAGAGTTAATTAACGAGGGAGAAGAATGAAAAAAAGCGAATTGGTTAAAATCCTCTTTTGTAAAGGAATTGAACAAAAAGAGGCGGCTGCCGAGGTTAATCTTATTCTTGAAACGGTTTTAAATAAAACAAAAGAGGAACTTATTTTAATTGATGATTTTGATAATGCGGAAGTTTTATTAAAAATAAAAGAACGTGCCGACACGGGGCGTCCCATTCAATATATTTTAGGTCAGGCTCCTTTTATGGGGGAAAATTTTTATGTAAATGAAAATGTCCTTATACCGCGGGATGATACCGAAATTTTAGTAAGAGAAGCTTTTTCAAAGGTTAAAAATAAAAATAAAATTTTAGATATCGGAACAGGTGCGGGGATAATTGCCTGCATGATTGCTAAACTCTCAAAAAAAGCCCTGTTTGAAGTTGAAATTATTGCTCTTGATATTTCTAACGAAGCACTTGATATCGCTTATAAAAATATTAAAAAGCTAAATTTAATCCGCACGGTTTTACTTAGAAAGTCGGATGTATTTTCTAACGTCAAACAGGGGGAAAAGTTTGATATTATAGTTTCAAACCCGCCTTATATACCGGAGAAAATTAAAAACACTCTTCAAAAAGAAGTGTTGTTCGAGCCTTCAATTGCCCTTTTTGCAAAAGATGAGGGATTATATTTTTATAAAAAAATAATAAAGGAGGCTCCTAAATTTTTAAACAAAGGAGGACATCTTCTTTTTGAAGTAATGCAGGGGCAAAGCAAAAATATAGAAAAATTTTTTATTGATTTTGGTTATGCCGATATAAAAACCGTTAAAGATGTATCGGGAACAGAGAGAGTTATTGAGGGAAGATTTAACGGCTGATTTTTTAAAAACTTTTAAAAGATAAAATTTTTATAATAAAATACTTTTATGAAAAAAAGAATTGCAATCTTAGGCTCAACAGGCTCTATCGGGACGCAGGCGCTTGAAGTTATAGAAAATCTCGAAAACAGGGAAGAATATGAAATATCAGGTCTTGCCTGTAATTCAAATTTGGATAAATTTATTTTGCAGATAAAAAAGTTTAAGCCCAAAAGGGTTTATATGGAAAATAAGGAATGCCGTGAAAAATTAAAACAAGAAATCAGCGGGGTTGAAATTTTAAGCGGCAAAGACGCTCTTGTTGAATTATCGACAAGCGAAACCGATATTTTACTTACCGCAACAACGGGAACAGTTGCCCTGAAACCAACGCTTGAAGCAATAAACCAAAAAATTGACATTGCCCTTGCAAACAAAGAAACTCTTGTTATGGCGGGCGATATCGTTATGAAAAAAGCCAAAGAAAAAGGGGTTAAAATTTTGCCCGTAGACTCGGAACATTCGGCTATTTTCCAAAGTGCAAACGGAGATTTTCGCTATATAAATAAAATTATAATAACTGCTTCGGGCGGACCTTTTTTAAATAAAACAACGGATGAAATCAACAAGGCAACTGCTCAAGAGGCGCTTAAGCACCCGAACTGGTCAATGGGCAAAAAAATTACCATAGACTCTTCCACCCTTATGAATAAAGGTTTAGAGGTTATAGAAGCACATCATCTTTTTAACATACCTTATGACAAAATCGAGGTTGTAATCCACCCTGAATCTGTTATACATTCGGCAATTGAAACAGTTGACGGTTCTGTTCTTGCGCAAATAGGAAATCCTTCCATGCATATTCCGATTCAATATGCTCTTACTTATCCTGATAGAAAGCGGGGAATTAAAACAGGAAACTTTAGCTTTTTTGATAAAAATCTCACTTTTAAAACACCGGATACAAAAAAGTTTCCCTGCTTAAAACTCGCTTATGAAGCAGGAATTAAAGGCGGAATTTATCCTTGCGTTTTAAATGCGGCAAATGAAGTTGCCGTTTTGAAATTTTTAAGAGGGGAGATAAATATCTTTGGAATTATAAAAATTGTTGAAAATGCTCTAAATAGAGCAGAAGAGATAAAAACCCCCGATATTGAAGATATTCTTGAAGCCGATATGAAAACAAGAGCTAAAATATAAATTAAAACGCCCCTTTTTTATAAAAAGCAAAAAAGGGGCGTTTATGTGTTTTTAAATAACTAAAGCCTTAAAAGGCGGGCTTTTAAGTTATTTATCCAATTCCTTTTTCAAAAGTTCATTTAAGGTTTGGGGGTTTGCCCTTCCTTTTGTTTCTTTCATAACCTGCCCGACAAAGAACCCGAAAAGTTTATCTTTCCCGCTTTTGTAAGCTTCAACTTGTTGGGCGTTGCTTTCCAAAACTTTTCTTATGATTTCCAAAATTGCGCCTTCGTCCGATAAAACACTTAAGCCCTTCTTTTCAACAAGGGTTTTGGCGTCTTCGCCTGTTTTTAAAATTTCAACTACAAGAGATTTTGCAATATTGTTTGAAATTGTTCCTTTCTCTATTAAACTCAAAAGGCTTTGGAAGTTTTCAACCGAGAGCTTTGAATCTTGAATTGGGATTTTTTCTTCTTTTAAATATGCGGCAATTTCGCCCATTAAAAAGTTAGATGCTGTTTTTGCGTTTACATCCCCTTTTATAACTTCATCATAAAAAAGTGCCAAATCCATTTGATTAACTATGACATTTGCGTCATATTCTCTAAGCCATAAGCTCATATACCGTTTATATATTTCTAAAGGAAGCTCGGGCATGGATTTTCTTACCCTTTCTATCCACTCATCGTCAATTTCTAAGGGCATTAAATCCGGTTCGGGGAAATATCTGTAATCATGCGCATCTTCTTTTCCCCTCATGGAGCTTGTTATTCCTTTATTATCGTCCCAAAGCCTTGTTTCTTGGACAACTTCGCCCCCGTCTTCAATAATCTCAATTTGTCTGTCTATTTCAAACTCAATTGCACGTTGGAGCGCTTTGAAGCTGTTTACATTTTTAATTTCCGCCCTTGTTCCGAATTCTTTTTGACCTTTCGGGCGAACCGATATATTGGCGTCGCACCTCATGGAGCCTTCTTCAAGGTTTCCGTCGCAAACCCCTATATATCTTAAGTTGTTTCTCAGTTGTTCCATATATTCTCTTGCCTCATCGGAACTTCTCATATCAGGCTCGGATACTATTTCTAAAAGAGGCGTCCCCGCACGGTTTAAATCTACAAGCGAATACGCCGAGCCGTAAATACCGGCTGAACCGGCATGAACAAGCTTTCCCGCATCTTCTTCAAGGTGTGCCCTTGTAATTTTAATTGTCTTATTTGAAATTTTTATTTCCCCGCCACACAGATAGGTTCGTCATATTGAGAAATTTGATAGCCTTTCGGAAGGTCGGGGTAAAAATATTGTTTTCTGTCAAATTTACACTTTTTTGAAATTTTTGAATTTAAAGCAAGCCCGACAAGAATTGCCATATCGACAACTCCTTTATTTAAAACAGGTAACACTCCGGGCATTCCCAAAGTAATGGAGGATGTTTCAGTATTCGGCTCATGTCCGAATTCGGCACCGTCAGGTGCAAATATTTTAGATTTTGTCTTAAGCTGAGCATGAACTTCAAGACCGATTACAACTTCATACTTATCTCTTAAAGATGTGTTTTCCATTTAATATTCCTTTTTTGTTTGCAAAATTTATATTACCATAAGAATATAGTTGAAAAAAGACTTAATATTTTGTAACAATTGTGCCTGAAACAGGCATTTATTTCATGTTTTTTTAGTTTATTATTGTATAAAAACAAGGGAAAGCCATGCAGAATCAGCTCAATACTCAATATATGCCCCTTCAAAGCCAAACGGCTCCGGTTCAGCCGCAATATTGCGGTGCGCCATCCTCAAGTGTCGGGGCGGTTAATATCCAAATATATTCTCCGAGTGTTAATCAGCCCGGGTTTTATCAACCCGCACCATGCGCTCCTTATCCTTGTAATTATAATACTCCGATAAATTATACAAACATGCCGGCTCAAAACTTTAACTATAACAATCAAGGGGCGACAAATCCTCAAACAGCACCTCAGGCAGCACCTCAAACAGCGCCTCAAACGCCCTCGCAAACCCCTGCGGCTCCTCAAGAGCAGCAAAAGACAGCCGAAAATACGCAGGCTCAAACAGCCGAAAACGTTACCGATTTATCCGATGAATACATTAAAAAACTTGAAGCTTCTTTAAATTCGCCTGATAAAAACACTCGTATTGCAGGCGCAAAAGAGCTTTATGACAGATTTAGCGAAGACCCTTCAAGAAAAGAACACCCTGCTTTAACCCCGCTTTTAAATAAAGCCCTTCAAGACCCTTTAAGCACGGTTAAATTCTTTGCTTTGACCGCTCTTAATTTAGACCATGCAAAAGGAAACGATGAAACGGTTGAAATCTTAAAAGGGCTTCAATCTTCAAACACCTGCTACGGCGAGGACGCCAGTTTAGCTTCTCAAATTCTTAATAAGATGAATTCAAATGCCACAGCTCAAACACAGACAAACACTCAAAATTCACAAAATGTAAACAATGTAAAGGCTGAAAACCCGCCAATAGCTTGAAAAAATGAAAAACCGTACAAAATTTGTTTCATGCTTGGCAATAAAAAAAATCACGGTACTTATAAGATATATAGAAACCTAAAAAAGGAGAATTAAAATATGATGCAAACAGTAGGCACGCCTCAATATTACCCGCAAGCCGCTCCGACAGCGAATGCGGTTAATATACAGATATTTGAGCCTAAGGCGTACGCTGCGCCCCAGACTTCAGGAGTTCAAAACCCGATTTATTCTTATCCGCAGCAGTCTATGTATAATCAGCAATCCACATACCCGAGCTATGTACCGCAACAGCCTGTTTATACACCTGTTCCGCAGTATCAAACGACATATCCGCAAGCCCCCGCTCAACAACAGGCTCCGGAGTCGGTTATTGAACAACAAGGACAACAGTCCGAACCCGTTGCGCAATTCCCGACGGCACAGCCTGCTCCCGAATCTGCCGTTCAGCCCCAGCCGGCTAATGTTCAACCTCAGGCAGCGCCGAATGTAGATGTTGTTGAACCAAATCAGCCAAATCAAACAAATGTCGACGTTCAAGGTTTAATTTCAGGGCTTCAATCAACCGATAATAAAACTCAGGAAGAGGCAATAACATCAATTGCTTCTCTTTGCCAAGCAGATCCGGTTAGCCAAAGCGCAGTTTTAGATGAAGGCATTTTAAGCGAGTTAGCAAGAATAGCCGGACAAGACACTTCAGCCCTTGAAGGTCCTTCGGAAGCGCAAATAGCCGCAATTAACAAAGCTGCTTCAGGTGCTCAATTAACCCCCGAAGAACAAGCCCTTACCCAACAGCTTGCCCCAAAAACGGCGGCTGATAAAAACAGAGTAATTTCCATGTTTACTCTTGCAATGCTTCAAAAGAACCAAAGAGATGAAATAGATAAATATAACCAAAGTCAAGATCAAGCCAACCAGCTGCCCCAAGTAAAAGTTAACGACTTAATCGGATATAACGAAATCGAAAAAGCCGCAAGAGGGGACAGCGATAAAGAAGTCAAGCTCGCCGCTCTCCAAGCTCTTACATACGTTGCAAGACCGGAAGATAAAGAAACCTTAGAGCCCGTTTTATTGGCAGCTGCTCAAGACAATGAACCTTTAATTAAACAAGCCGCAGCGGAAGCCTTGAAAACAATCGGAAGCACGGCAATCCCCGAGGAAAAACCGCAGGTTGATGTGTCTAAGATGTCAAGAAAAGAAAGAAAGGCTTACAAAGAAGCTCAAAAACAAGCCAAAAAAGAAGCCCAAAAAGAAACAAAAGAAACAGCAAAAGCATAAAACGCAAACATAATAAACACTAAGAGAGCCGCATATTATGCGGCTCTCTTAGTTATTTAAGCATTTGAAAGCTATAATTTATAACAGTCGGAAGAGCCCTAAAAAATAATTAAAAAGTTTGTTATAAGGTTAAAGGGAATTCAAGAATAAATTCGCTGCCTTTATTTAAAGCGGATTTAAGCTTAATTTCTCCTTTATGCAATTTAACAAGCTCTTTTGTAATTGTAAGCCCCAACCCCGTTGAGGAATAAGTTTTTGTGTAAATATTATCAAGTTGGACAAATTTTTCAAAAATTTTTTTATGATTTTTTTTATCAATGCCTGTCCCAAAATCTTTAATTTTTATTACCGCTTTATTTAACCCCGTTTTTTTATCTTTGATTTTGTCAGTTTTGATAATAATTTTTCCTCCTTTATGGGAAAATTTTATTGCGTTTCCGATTATATTACAGATAATTTGCCTGAATTTTTGACCGTCAATCATGATTTTTTCATTCAACTTAAAAACGGTTTCAATTTGAATTTCTTTTTCCCATTTTAAAGGCTCAATCACGTTTAAAACTTCTTTAATAATTTCATTCGGATAATTTAAAACAGGGTTTAATTTAAGAGCGTTCGATTCAAGTTTTGTCATGTCTAAAATGTCGTTAATAAGCCCTGTCAAATGAATTGCAGAAGAGAGTATTTTATTTGTATAAATTTTTTGCTTTTCATTAAGCTCTCCCGCAACGTTATCTTTTAGTGCGCTTGAAAATCCTATAATTGAATTTAGGGGGGTTCTTAATTCATGGGAAATATTGGCAAGAAACTCCGTCCTGATTTTATCGGTTTCAATCAGTTTTTTGTTTTGTTCGCTTAATTTTTCGGCGGCTTGATTTTTTTCTAAAACAGCCTGTTGTAAAATTAAAAGCTGAGATTGAAAAATTTTGGATATTTCAAAATCTTTAATTTTAGAAGCAAGAACCTCGCCCATATCTTTTAATTTTTTCTTTTCCTGCCGGCTGAAAGAGCTTTTTCTTGCGGCTAAAATATATCCGACATTTTCATTTTGCATTTTTAAGGGCATTTTTATCTTACACGAGTTTTTTTCTTTATTCGATAAAAACGTTCTGTCAAAGTCTTTATCAAAAAAGAACTCAAAATGAAGGTTCTTTTTATAAAAAATTCCGCCGTATGCAAAGTCTACTTTGTTTTTTAATTCTAAAAGGCATGTGTAATAAAAAGAATCATCCCTGTTTTTTGTATTAAAAAAAGCGGATGTAATTAAGCCATTTTCCATAACCATAATTATATTCCGCCTTTAAATATTTGTAAAAAATGTTAAATACTTAACTTGTATCCGCCTTTTACAGCGTTTTGCAAAACATCTTCCGCAATTTTTGCCCTTAAATTTTTAATATATTTATAAACGTAATCGGTCGGAAGATTTAAAATTTTAGCTAAATCTTTTGCATAAACTATAACGTCCATGTTGTTCATAAAATGGTCTAAAACTTTTTGTTCCCTTTCAGTCAGGGGTTTATTAAAGTTTAGCCTTCTTGTTTTATTTTTGTTTGAAACTTCAACATACATTTTGTTGTTTTGCTGTTGTTGAGGCGATTTTTCCTTTTTAGGCTTTTCCATTGGCTTTTTAACAGCCTCAATAACGTTTTCTTCCGGTTTTTCAACCGGTTTAACATCAGAAATATATCTTGATGTTGAGTTTGATAAAACAAGGTCGACTATGTCGTTTGTTTGTTTTTCGCCTTTTATTGCTTTGCCCAGTCTTCTTGCATATTCTTCAAGGGTAATTCTTTCTAAAGAACTTCTCCAATGTTTAATTTCTTCTTTGCTTAAATATTCCATTTCATTAACTTCCCCATAAGAAATAATTCCGATACCTTTTATTTATACCACGCTGAATATTCAAAAATCACAAAATATTTTCTAATGTAAAAATTAATTTTTTCTATTGACAAATCATTTTTTAAGTTTTTCAAAAATGATAAAGGCATGTAAAACAGGGCTTAACGTTCATATAAGCGGCATGCCACGCTTGAGCCGTCTTGCTGCTTTATAAGAGAAAAAAGTTTTTTGCCGCATATTTCTTGAGCAAAATCGCACCTTTTATGAAATTCACACCCCTCTATAATCTCCGTTATCGGGGCGGGAGAACCTTTTATGTTTTTCAATTTTTTTTCTTTTGAATATGGGAGAGAAGCTATAAGCGCCTTGGTATAAGGGTGTTTTGGGTTTTTAAAAAGCGTTTTTGCGCTTGCGCTTTCAACGATTCTGCCCGTATACATTATTGAAATGTAATCCGCATACTTATTTACGACTCCTAAATCATGTGAAATCAAAATAATCGACTTCCCCCGTTTTTTAATATCTTCAAGAAGGTCTAAAATTTGAGATTGAACCGTAACATCAAGCGCCGTTGTGGGTTCATCGGCTATAATAATATCAGGGTCAAGGCTAAGCGCAATCGCTATGATAATGCGCTGTTTCAGCCCGCCCGAGAGCTCATGCGGATATACCCTTAATTTTTTTTCAGGTTCGTTAATATTGACGTCTTTTAAATATTTAAGCGCAATTTCAACGGCTTCTTTTTTTGTAACGTTTTTATGCGCAACTATAGCTTCCGTCATTTGTTCTCGGACGGTTAAAAGCGGGTTTAGGCTTGTCATGGGGTCTTGCGGCACAAGGGCAATTTTATTCCCCCTGATTTTATTCATCTCGTCTTCTTTTAGGGTTAAAAGATTTTGATTGTTAAATAAAATCTCTCCCGATAAAATTTTTGCGTTTTTTGGCAAAAGCCTTATTATGCTCATAACGCTTGCCGTTTTGCCGGAGCCCGATTCCCCGATAACAGAATATATTGTGCCTTTTTCAAGGCTAAATGAGAGGTCTTTTACCGCAGGATAGAATATATCATCTATCATAAACCCGAGGTTTAAATTTTTAACTTCTAAAAGCATATTCATTTAAAAAATTATAACATCTATCAAATATTAAACAATATAACCCACGGGGGTACCTTATTTAACCGCCGCATTCTTTTCGTCGGACGCTTTCTTTTCATTTATTAATTTTAATTTTTGTTTTTTTCTTCTCATTAAGTCAACAAAAGCTTCAAGCCTTGTTAAATATCCCGCTTTTCCCGTTTGTTCATCCATAATTAACGATAAAATCGGAATGTTAACATCCTCTCTCATCTTTGGGAAAATATTCTGACTCATAATTTCAGGCATGCATGTAAATGGCGAAACATGAATTAACCCGTCCGAGCCTCTTTCTTTAGCATACATAACATCCGATACGCATTCAAGAGCGTCCCCGCCTATATCTCTCATAAGGTAAGGTTTTGCAAGGCGAAAAGCTCGTTCGAGGTGGGTTTCGCCTTTTTTGCACATTTTTGGAATTATTGCGTCTTTTAAAAATCCGGAAACCGTCAGGCTCCTTCTTGTTTGAACCCCCATTTTCCCAAGCTCTTTTTCAATGTTTTGGTTTGAAAAGCTGTCCAGTACAAGGAAAATCTCTCCGGTTAAATCAACATGCAAAACATCTCTTTCAGGGTCAATCTTTACGTTTGAAATTTCTCTTAAGCCTTCCTTTAAAGCTTTTTTCAAATCTCTTGTCGTGTCTGCGTTATCTATTAATTTAAGGGCTTTTTTATAAGCCTTTTCGCTGTCCCCCGTTTTAATCTCGCGGGCTCTGTAGTAAGAATAAAAATTTTCAACTTCATCAATTGCAAAAACTTTTCTGACGGCTATGTTTATCGCCCTTATAATAGTAATCGGGTTCCTGTTTCCGGTAAGGTTAACAAGAAAATCCCACATGCCCTTGAATCCGTTATACAGATTTAATTCTATAAAATTCGCGTCATATCCCAAATCAGCCAAAACATTTTTTATGCTTTTTCCGTATTCTCCAAGCCTGCAAATACCGGGGGATGTAATCATTGCGACATAATCCGCCCCGCCTTCGATAGCTTCCATAAAGTTTCCCAATATTAATTTATAAGGAAGGCAGATTGCCTCGGGGGAATTTTTTGTTCCCATGGAAAGAGTTTTTTTGCTTGTATAGGGCGGAACAAAGGGCTCAATTCCCATTTTTCTGAGCGCAGCGCTCCAGCAAATTGAAATTGTTCCCATGTGCGGGAAGGCGACTTTTATAGGTTTTTTATCCTCTGTTTTTTTTCTCAAAACTCCGCTCCTTTAATAACCAGAATATTTTACATTAAAAAATAATATTTTGAAAGTCCATTTTAAAACTTGATTTCTCCCTTTCTTTATAGTAGTTTTTGATTAAGATTTGAATATTTCGTATGGGTAAACCAGCCAAACCATAGTGGCAGAAATTCAAGTCTTTATGTGTTAGAAAAATTGAAAGGAAAAACTATGGCAATTGATTTAGTTGAATTATTGGACGCAGGTGTACATTTCGGACACCAAACCCAAAAATGGAACCCCAAAATGAAACCTTATATTTTCGGGGCAAAAAACGGAATTTATATTCTTGATTTAAGAAAAACCGCAGAAAAATTGGAAGCTGCTTATAACGTTGTAAGAGAATTTGCCGCAAAGGGCAAAAACGTTTTATTTGTCGGCACTAAAAAACAGGCGGCTGATGTTGTTGCGCAGGAAGCCTTAAGAGCCGGAGCTTACTATGTAAACAGAAGATGGCTTGGCGGCATGATGACAAACTTTGAAACAATCAGAGCAAGAGTTAACAAATTAAGAGAGCTTGAAAACTTTATGGAGTCAGGACATGCGGCTAAACTTCCCAAAAAAGAAGTTGCACAATTAAACAGACAGCTTGCAAAACTCTCCAAAACTTTAGGCGGCATTAAAGAAATGAAAGGCATGCCTGACATTATATTTGTTGTTGACCAAGGCAAAGAGCTTATCGCAATTAAAGAAGCAAATAAATTAAATATACCCGTTATCTGCCTTGCAGACACAAACGCCGACCCTGACGGCGTTGACTATTTAATTCCGGGTAATGATGATGCGATAAGAAGCATTAAGCTCGTGTCCTCAAAAATTGCAGACGCCGTGCTTGAAGGTAAAGAATTAAGAGCAAACAAAGCGACTGCGGGCAAAATTGAAAAAATTGACGCAAAAGACGCCGGCGTTGAAGAAAACGAAAACGAAGAAACAAAAGAAGAAGTAAAGGCATAAATTCACAATATAAAGGTAAAAAAGAGTTCTTTTTACCTTAAATTAAGGAGAAAAAATTATGGAAATTAAAGCCTCAATGGTAAAAGAATTGAGAGATAAGACGGGCGCCGGCATGATGGACGCCAAAAAAGCCCTTGTTGAAGCAAACGGGGATATGGCTAAGGCAAGTGAAATTTTAAGACAAAAGGGAATAGCCTCCGCCGATAAAAAAATGGGCAGAATTGCTGCGGAAGGCGTTGTTTCAACATATATTTACGGCAAAACAGGCGCTATGGTTGAAGTTAACTGTGAAACGGATTTCGTTGCCAAAAACGAAGGGTTTAAGGAACTGGCAAACATTGTCGCAAAGGCTATTGCCGATAACAACCCTAAAAATGTTGAAGAATTAAACACATTTAAACTTAAAGACGGAACCACCGTTGAAGATTACATTAAAACTCAAATTGCCAAAATCGGCGAAAAAATCACAATCAGAAGGTTTGTCAAATACGATGATAATAACGTTGTAGCAAGCTATGTTCATAACGGCAAAATTGGCGTCTTGCTTGAAGTTAAGGCAAACGCTGAAGGGGATGAAACAAATGTAATTGCAAAAGATATCTGTTTACACATAGCATCTTCGGCTCCTGAATTTGTTTCAAGAGAGCAGATTCCTGCTGATGTTATCGCCGAAGAAAAGAGAATCGAAATGGGCAAAGAGGATCTTGCCAAAAAGCCCGAAAACATTCGGGAAAAAATTGTCGAAGGGAGAATTAACAAATTAATGGCTTCAAGGTGCCTTATGGAGCAGCCTTTTGTCAAAAACCCCGATGAAACAATAGGACAGTTAATTCAGGGCAAAATGAGCATTGTTAAATTTGAAAGGTATGTTCTTGGAGAAGGTTTGGAAAAAAGGCAGGATAACTTCGCACAAGAAGTAATGAGTCAAATAAAAGGGTAGTGCAAACAATTAATAAGTCGGGTTTTATAATTAAGACCCGACTTATTAATTTTAAATATTTTTAAAGCCCGATTCTGATTGGTTTTAATGACTTAGCGCACTTGCAACTTTATATATGACTTTTACAAGTTCGGGCTTATCTTTTATGATGTCGACAATTTCATCCGTTAAATCTTCTTTTGAATTTTCAATGGTTTCAAAATTAAATAAAACAGCCGGTTTAATATTTAAAGTTTGACAAATAAGCTCAAGCGTATCCGCCGACACAAAATTCCCCCCGAGCTCAATTTGGCTTAAACTTTTTGGTGAAATACCGATTTTCTCAGACAGTTCTTCTTGTGTTAAACCGTACATTAGCCTTAGCTCACGGACTCTTTTTCCAAAATTTTTTTTAATATCCATTTTATAATTTTATTCAATTTTTGAATATAGTGAAACCTCTTTACAGTAGAATAATTATAGGTTATAATAGATAACATGAAGATTCCGGTAAGACATGCTATAATATCGGATATATAAATAGGTTTATATCTTTTCATTAGTTATTCGCCCGTGCCTTGCGCGGGCTTTTTTTAACGGTTTTTAAAAGCCTGATTAAGCCTTTCGGGAAAGCTGATAAACCTTTTTTTAAGAAAGTTATAATGGGTCAAACGGTTAAATTTTTCAATTTTTTATAAGCTTGCATTCATTTTTTTTTTAATATAAAATTTGATAACTCACTTTTTATAATCCTCTGTCGTTTAGAAACTACAGTAAAGGAGAGAAAAAATGGCAAATATTAAATCTGCAAAGAAAAGAGTTCTTGTCGCAAAAAGAAACGAAGAAAGAAACACCGCTTTTAAATCATCAATTAAAACGGCGATTAAAAAAGCTTTGGCTTTTGCCGCAGGCGATGACAAAGAAGCGCTCAAAAATGCGCTTTCTAAAGTTTATCAATTATGCGACAAAGCGGTTTCCAAAGGTATTTTACACAAAAATACCGCCGCAAGAAAAAAATCCCGATTAACTGTTGCAATTAACAAATTGCAGTCAAAATAACCGGATAATATTGCTGTTTTAAACCCGCGCCTCATTATCGCGGGTTTTTTGTTTTGTTGAAAAATTTAATAAAAGAAGTTAAAATAAGGTTCGGGAAATATAAAAAGTTTTGGCTGATACGGCAAAACGCATATAATGTTTGCTTGCAATTCGGTTTAAATAACAGACATTATCGGCTACCGCCGCTGTAATATATTAGAAAATAATTTACTAAAAATGAATAAAATAACCTTAAATAACGGATTAAAAATTCCAAAAATCGGTTACGGAACATATCAAATGCCGCCAACAATTACTCAAAAGTGTGTCGAGAAAGCTCTTGAAACAGGATACAGACACATTGATACCGCTCAATGTTACGGCAATGAAAAAGAAGTCGAATTTGCAGTTGAAAATTCAAATATACCAAGAAGTGAAATATTTATTACAACTAAATTATGGGCTTGCAGCGGTTATAATGACACTCTGAAATCTATTGATAAATCTTTAGAAAGGCTTAAAGAGATAGATTTACTTTTAATGCATGAGCCGATGGGAAATGTATATGAAGTTTATCGTGCCATGGAGGACAGCTATAAAGAGGGCAAAGTTAAATCAATAGGCATTTCAAACTTTATGAAAGACAGATATATTGATTTGATTAAACATTGCAGGATTATCCCTGTAATAAATCAGGTTGAAACTCACGTTTTCAGGCAACAAACAGATTTAAGAAAAGCGCAGAAACAATATGGAACAAGTTCTGAGGCTTGGTCGCCTTTGGCTTGCGGAAGAAATAATATTTTTAACAATGAAGTTTTAAGCAAAATTGCAAAAGAATACAATAAAACTACCGCACAAATTGCTTTAAGATTTCTTTACCAACAAGATATTATAATTATTCCAAAAAGTACACATAAAGAAAGAATGACAGAAAATCTTAATATTTGGGATTTTGAATTAACAAAAGACAACATGAACGAATTAAAAACATTAGATAAAGGACAAAGTTTGTTCGGCTGGTGGTAATCGGTGTTTAATCAAGAAGTGCGGAAGCATTGGAATAAATCCGTTAGGATAACAATAATCCCCCGCAATATTATCGCAACTATAGGGAATATTACGTTTCCTCACACACCATGGAGATTTTCTGCCGCAAGAGATTAGAGCATACAGATATTGACTTATTAAAGACAAAATTTTACGACCGGCGTTATTATTCAAATGGTCGGATAAGCCGTTTTATATTCATCTGTTGGGGTATTTTCTTGATTTTTGCAAAATTAACTCAAATATACTATTATTCAAGCAAGGTTACAACAATAATATGCCGATGGCCGGACTCGAACCGGCACGTGGGGTGAACCACACCGGATTTTGAGTCCGGCACGTCTACCAATTTCATCACATCGGCATAAAAACTTGATTTTATGCGGGTCATCTACCCCTTTGTTTTTAATTAAGCTTTTTTAAGCTTTCCTTATTTTGAATGATATCAAAAATAAGAATATCTGTCAAAGTTGTTTAAAAACTATAAAATAAAGGCTAAAATCATCAAAAGGAAAGTTGCCGCTTGAATTCCCGAGGAAGCAAATTTTTGAAATTTGTTGTTATCGTAGAATTTAGCTGTTTTGCTTGCGGATGTGGCGGCTCTTATCCTTAATATTCTGGCGGAATCGGCGTCATCAGCAAAATTTCTCTGAAAAATTTTGTTTTCAAGCCTGCTCAATCTTAAGGGAATCGGCTCTTGGGAAAAATCTGTGGCAAAAATCATGTTTTCAAGCGCCGCAAGCTGCAATTTTATATCGTCAGTGCCGCCCCTGTAGCTATTTGGGTCTACCTGATAAGAATTATCATAATAAGACCTTGTCTGATACCCTTTTGTCGCCGTTTGCTCTGTTTCGGCTTCAGGCATGCTTATAGAGGCATGTCTGTTTAAGGCTTCCGTTCTCTGTGCAAGGTCGCCTTCCTGTTTTGCGCCGAAAACTTTCTTTTCAAGGCGCTCAAGCCTTGTGTAAATATTTTCGTTTTTATATACACTGCCTAATAATATCCCCTCCAATCGGTCAACTTGAGGGTATTCAACGCTCGAGTCGCTTTTTTCCGGAATATACAAGTCGGCAAGGGAGCTTTTTGCTTCCTGCTGAGTTTCCAGCCCTAAAGACTTTGTAATTTTATCTACCCGCTTATCGGTTCCGATTTTTGGATTGGGCACTCCGAAAATTTGTTTTTCAATCCTCTCGATTCTTGTAATGTCGTCCTCTTTTTCATAGGAAAAGCCCCACACTTCGTTTTCGATTTTTGTAAGCTGAGCTTGAAGAGGAGTTTGCGACATAGCGGAATTTCCGCATATAATTAGAGTTAACAATATTAAAAGATGGACAATTATTCGTTTCATAATAATATCATTATATCAGACAATAAATTTAATTATATAGAGTTTTGGCTTAAATTGCCTGATGAGATAAAAGGGGCGTATTTTATTTTTTATTTATCCCGATTATTAATTTTAATTTATGAGCAAAAATAGACCCCTCCCGTAGGGTTTACTCTTTGTCTTTAAGAGTTATTATATAAGTTGAAAGGAAATTATTATGTATAATCCAAAATCGGGCAAGGCGGAAGAATTTATTGACCATAAGGAAATTTTGGATACTTTAAAATACGCCTTCGAGAATAAAAACAATGTTGAACTTATTAAAAAAATTATAGAAAAGGCTAAAGAAAAAAAAGGGCTGAACCACAGAGAGGCTCTTGTTCTTTTGGATTGCGAAATTGAGGAGTTAAATGAAGAGATTTTTAAACTTGCAAAAAAGATAAAGAAAGATTTTTACGGAAACAGGATTGTTCTTTTTGCGCCCTTATACCTTTCAAACTATTGCGTAAACGGGTGTGTATACTGCCCGTACCATTATAAAAATAAGCACATTTCAAGAAAAAAGTTATCTCAAAAGGAAATAAAAAAAGAAGTTATTGCCTTGCAGGATTTAGGGCACAAGAGGCTTGCGCTTGAAGCGGGGGAGGACCCTATAAACAACCCGATTGAATACATTTTAGAATCAATCAAAACCGTATATGGCACAAAACATAAAAACGGCGCTATAAGACGCGTAAACGTAAATATTGCGGCAACCTCAAAAGAAAACTATAAAAAGTTAAAAGAAGCGGGAATAGGCACTTATATTCTTTTTCAGGAAACTTACCACAAAGAAAATTATGAAAAATTGCACCCGACAGGTCCGAAACACAACTACTCTTACCATACCGAAGCCATGGACAGAGCAATGGAGGCGGGAATTGACGATGTGGGGCTCGGGGTTTTATACGGCTTAAGTTTATACAGATATGAGCTTGCGGGGCTTTTAATGCATGCAGAACATCTGGAGGCAGTTTTTGGGGTGGGGCCGCATACTGTTTCGGTTCCAAGAATCAAAAAAGCCGATGACATTGACCCTAAGGTTTTTGATAACGGAATTGATGATAAAACATTTGAAAAAATAATCGCCGTTTTAAGAATAGCTGTTCCCTACACAGGAATGATTATTTCAACAAGAGAAACCGCAGCTTTAAGAAAACGGGCGCTTGAGCTTGGAATAACTCAAATTTCGGGCGGTTCAAAAACATCGGTCGGAGGGTATGCAGAAGAAGAATCAAAAGAGGATAATTCGGCGCAATTTGAAGTTTCCGATTTAAGAAGCCTTGATGAAGTTACAAAATGGCTTTTAGATATGGGATATATCCCGAGTTTTTGCACGGCATGCTATAGACAGGGCAGAGTGGGCTCTGATTTTATGGAAGTTTGCAAAAAAGAAGAAATCCATAACTTTTGCTGGCCAAACGCTGTTTTAACCCTTAAAGAATATTTAACGGACTATGCCTCGCCCGAAACAAAAAAAGCGGGGGAAGCAATTATAAAAAGAGAGCTGGAGTCTATAGACAATCCCTTGCTTAAAGAAAAAATCATTGAGAATTTAAAAAATATAGAGGAAGGCAAAAGGGATTATAAAGTATAGATTGCATTATTAAATAAAAAATAGTAATATAGTTGCTGTAAGAAAGGTGCTTTTTTGTGAAGAAGATATTAATTATCTTAGTTTTAGTAACAGTTATCTGCTTTGTAGGGCTTTTTTTCAAAAAAAACGAAACTTTTGAGCTTGTTTCCAAAACAGATGAAGTTAAAGACGGGGCGATTTATGTTGAAGAATGCCTCAGGGGTAAGGTTTTCGCTCTTGATGAAAATCAAATTTTGCACATTTATATTAAAGATGCTGAAGTTTATTTTGACATAATAAACTTAGACAAAAAAGAAAGAACAACCAGAAAGAAAATTTCAAAAAATGAGCTTGGGGATTTAAAAGTTTCCTTCCCTTATATAGTTTCTGCCCCCGAATATACGAAACTCAAGGGGGAAAAATATCTTGTTAATTTTAACGGAATCCTTGAAGGAGAGCCTGTTAACAGAATTATTCTTTACGATTTTACAAAAAACAAGTATAAATTTTTAACAACCCCGATTAAAAAAGAAATTAAAAAAGCGGACGGGGACAGATATGCCGTTTTTTATGATAAGGCTTCAGGCAAGCTTTTAAAAATGGTAGTTTTTGACAAGCAAAAAACTGCGTTTGTTTCTTATAAATCGGTTCCCATTGTCGAAAATTCCAATCTTTATCCTTTAAAAAACGGAAAGTTTTTAATACGGGGTATTTCCCAAAAAATATACGGCATATTTGACCCTGCAACAGGCAAAGTTTCTGATTTTGCAAAATCAAAGCTTGAAGATAAGTATTCTTTTGAAGAAATCGGAAACGGGAACCTTGTTTTTATAACAAAACAGGGGGATAAACAGGCGATAGAAGTTTATGACATTAAAGAAAACAAATTTAAAACTTTTTATGAAGGAAAAGCAAAAATTATCATTGAACCCGTGATAGGAAATGTCAGAAATGGCGATTATATCTTTCTTACGGTGGATGAAGCCGAGTATTCTTTAAATACTTTAACGGGGAATATGATAAAACTTGAAAAAACAAAAGGGGATAGGGTTACTTTTCCTTTAGCTTTGGAAGATGACAAAATAATTTTAAATAAAACAAAAGGGGCAAGAGTTGTCGACCTTAAAACGGGCAAGGTTATCTCTAAGGTTAAACTTCCCGGTTGGCCGGGGAGCATTGCCTATGCTATTGATAAAGATAAAGAAATTATTATAAATGATATGACGGATATCACCCTTGTTTTTGACCGTAAAAACAACAGGCTTAAAAAAAGCGCTCTGCTTACGGGGAAATTTTATCACCCCATGCCCATGCAAATTGTAAACACCGGAAAATACATTGTTGTTCATTATTGTGAAAACATGAGCCAAAATGAGAAAAAATATGGTAAAATAGGAAAGCTGTATGATTTGTTTATGATTTCATACTGTGCCGAAAGATATAACAAAACATGTTATATGTTCAATAAAAATTCCGACTATAGTTTTGTTATAACCGATGTAATAAGGAACTTGGAATGAAAAAAATATTAATTACTCTTTGCACGCTCTTAATCTTGATATTTGCCGTTCGGCTCATATATAAAACTTTGACCGAAGGCATGTTTGCTTGGGGAATAAAAAAAGATCCCACGGCAAAGTTTGAGCTTTTTTACACTTCTCAGGAGGGCGACCCCGACTTGGTAGCTTCTGCCGGCGAGGTTTATAAAATAAATGATGACACGGTTTTACATGTTTGTATTAAAAACACCAATGTTTATTTTGTTACAATCAACCCGAACGATAAAAAGATTTATTACCAGAGAATTATAAAAAATGAAGAATTGGGACATCCTGATATAACTAACGAGTTTTTCGTTTTGACGGGTGTAAACAAAGATAAGGTTCTGTTTGGTTTTAACGATGCAAAAATTGAACACACAAAAATATATCTGTACGATTTTAAAACGGATAAATACAAAGAGCTTAAATTCGGTAAAATAAAAAGAATTTCAAGACGCCCGTTTATAGCGGAAAACGGCAAAGTCGTTTTTTATGAAACAAAGCATAATAAAATCAGTTCTGTTGAAATTTATAATCCGAAAACGGGCAAAATTGAACAGGGCTTGGATTTAAGCAAAAAAGACTGTTCTCATTTCGGGTATCTTAGGAAAAATAAAATGGCTATGATATCAAAATCCGATAATGATAAAGCGCACAGAAAGATTATCGGAATATATGACCTTGAGCAAAATAAAATCATTAATTTCCCCAAAACCCATTATCCGCACATGGTTCAGTATAAAAGAATGGGAGGGAACACAGTTTTATTTATTACGCAGGACTTAAACGGAAAACAAGCCGTTGAAGCTTATTATGCCGAAACAAACACCATAAAAACTTTAACTGATAACATAGATAAAATTGACTTCCAGCCCACGGCTTCGGGGCAGGCTAACGCAACGGTCGCCTTTATTAAATTTAATGATGAATATTATACTCTTGATATATTTACGGGTAAAAAAATAAAACTCGATATTAAAAATAAAAAAGATATCAATAAAATTCTCCCTATTGATTTGGGCAAAAATAAATATTTGTTGAGCGAACCGTCCGGCATGTCACTTATTGATTTAAACACCGGCAAAATTACAAAAACGGGTAAAAAAATCATATTCATCTCTACTTACACGGGATACCCGCTCAACGATGATACAACCATTGTTATCAACAGCTACACAACCAATTCTTTTATTTTTGACCATAAAACAAACGAATTAAAAATGGGGCCCGGTCTTATTTCTCAAGATTTCAGAAATATTGTGTATGAATCGTTTATCCCTATTAGCGACACCAAGGCTTTATTTATGTACAAAGAAGTTTATAGCGGGCTGGAAAAGCGTTTCGGAGTTTCAGGCGGCATAATTATGCAGTGTATTGAAGCGATGTGCGACGGACACGGCAACAATTCTTTTTGCAGATATTACAACTCGCTTCCGCAATACAGTGTACTTGCAATTGAATTATTTACAAGATAAAAAGCGGGGGGTTTTTCTTGCTTTTATTTTAAATAATAATTTAAAAAGATAATTCAGAGGCGGGCAATGTCAGCATAAAGAGCTTTTCTTGCTTTTATTTTAAAATAATTTAAACGACAAAATCAAAAGCTTTAAATTGGCTGCTAAATTTCCTAAAGGGGACTTTTATATAAAATGTATAAATAAAGGGACGGCGAAAACAGCAAGACTGTTTATTCATGCAAAAATATAGTAAGGATAGAGTATCCTTACTATACTAAATTTTTCACAAGAACTATTTTTTGTTAACGAGTTCTTTGAATTTTTTACCTGCTGAAAATGCGGGAACAGTTTTTTCGGCAATTTTGATTTCTTTTCCTGTTTGAGGATTGCGGCCTGTTCTTGCTGCACGTTTGCGAGCTTCAAAAGTTCCAAAACCTACTAATGTAACTTTTTGACCTTTTGAAACCGATTTTTGAACTGTTTCAATGAAACCGTTTAAAACTTCAGCAACTTCCTTTTGTGTAACCTTTGCTTTTTTGGCAACTTCTTGTACTAATTCTTCTTTGTTCATTATGAACCCCTTTCTATATGTGTCCTGATTATATTTAACTTTTAGCCATTTGGCAAGTTTTTTATAAAAAAAATACAAAACTTATACTATTTTTGATAAAATCTAATTACAATTAGCCATATAGGCTATTTAATCGTCAAAACGCTTATAGGACAAGGGAAAAATGGAAAAAAAAAGCAGAAATGTATTAATAACGGGCTCAAGCAAAGGTATAGGCAAAGAAATCGCCAAAATTCTTGCAGAATCAGGGTTTCGGGTTTTTAAAACGGGACGTGCTCCTGTTTTAGATAAAAGCTATTTTCCTTGCGATTTATCGTGTTTGGAAAATGTGAAAAAACTTTACAATTTAATAAGCGGCGAATGCGTCGGAGTTGATATTTTAATAAACAATGCGGGGCAATACCTTTATGCTCCGGTTGAAAAAGTCTGTGAAAAAGAAATTGTTGGCATGTTTAATACAAATTTTCTCTCTCACTATTATTTAACATCGCTTTTTGTTCCTTATATGAAAAAAAATAATTTCGGGAGAATTATTAATATCGCTTCGATTTCGGCTGTTGTCGGAGAAGGGAACGCAAGCCTTTACGCCGCTTCAAAGTCTGCTTTTTTTGGCTTTACAAAGTCGCTTGCGCTTGAACTTGCGCAGCATAATATTACGGTAAATTCAATTTCCCCGGGATGGGTTGAAACCGATTTAACAAAAAATGCGCTTTGTGAGGAAGAAAAAAAAGAAACTCTTGATGTCATCCCCCAAAAAAGGTTTATTGAACCGGTTGAGGTTGCAAATCTTGTTAAATATTTAATCTCTGATGAGGCAAAAGGAATAACGGGGCAAAACATTAATGTATGTGCGGGGTTAACTTGCGGCTGTTAAATTGCAACGGGATTTTTTTTGTAATAAAATTTTTATGTAAATAAGATAAAGAGGATTTAGCAATGCAGGTTTCATACGAGTGGTTAAGCGAATATGTTGATTTAGAGGGAATAAGCCCTGAAGAAATTGCACATAAGCTTACTGTGAGCGGGCTTGAAGTTGAAGAAGTTCAGGAAGTCAAGCCTAAGTTTACCAATATTATTACGGCAAAAATCGAAAAAATTGATAATCACCCTAATGCGGATAAATTGCATCTCGTTACGGTTAACACGGGCTGCGGCATTAGAACCGTTGTCTGCGGAGCCCAAAACATTAAAGAAGGGCAAATTATCCCGTATGCTTCCGTCGGCTCAAAAGTTTTAAACAGAAAAACGGGTGAAGAGTATGAGCTTGCCTCTGCCGTCATAAGAGGGGTTGAATCTCAGGGCATGCTATGTTCTCAGGATGAGCTCGGATTATATGGAATGCAGAAAGAGGACGGCATTTTAATATTAAATGACCTTGTTAAAGATATAAAATTAAACGAACCCTTAGAAAAAGTTTTAAACATAAATAACGAAATAATTTTCCATACCGCCCCGACCGCAAACAGGGGGGATGAGATGTCTGTTATAGGAATTGCAAGAGAAATTTCCGCTTTATTTAACAGAAAACTCAAATATTCTCCTTTAATTCAAAGCGAAGAAAAAAAAGCGGATTTTACGGTTGAAATTAAAAATGATGAAATTTGCAAATTTTATTCAATCGGAGTTTTAAAAGATGTTACGATAAAACCTGCTCCCGATTTTATTCAGCGCCGTATTATTTCATCAGGCATGCGCCCGATTAACAATGTTGTTGATATTACAAACTACGTAATGCTTGAATTCGGCACTCCTTTACATGCTTTTGATTATGATAAATTAGATAAATATCTTTGTGTAAGGTATGCAAACGAAGGCGAAAAGATAACCACCCTTGATGAAATCGAAAGAACAATGACAAATAAAACCGTGGTTATTTCAAAAGAAAATGAAGCGGTTTGCCTTGCGGGGGTTTTTGGCGGAAATAACAGCGAAATTGACGAAAATTCAAAAAATCTCGCTCTTGAAGCCGCATTTTTCACATCTCACACAAACAGGAAATCTGCCCGCTCAATCGGCTATCGTTCGGAAGCATCAGCCAGATTTGAAAGGGGGGTGGATATCGGTATGGTAAAACAGGGCTTATATCATGCGATAAATCTTTTAATTAAATATGCGGGTGCTAAATTTGAAGGAATATCTCAGGCAGGTTCCGACATGCCGGAGCCCATTCATATAACTTTAAGAAATTCCGAAATTAAAAGGATTTTGGGAACTGAAATTTCGCAAGATAAATCGGTTGAAATTTTGGAGAATTTGGGTTTTAAATTGCTTAGCAGAAACGATTCAGCGGCTAAATTTGAAGTTCCCACTTACAGAATGAATGATGTTTATCGAGAAATTGACCTTATTGAGGAAGTTTCAAGAATTAACGGATATGAAAATATTCCGTCTACAATCCCGCAAATTGCCCAAGGAGCAACAATTTCGGATGAAACAAAAATAATTAAATTGATAAATAATCTTTTTATCGGAAACGGATTCAGCGAAATTATAACAACGTCTTTAACCGGAGATAATTTCGTATCCGATTTTATGTCATCTTTAAATAATTCAACACGTGTTGACGTTATAAACCCTCAAAGCGAGGACGCTACAACTCTAAGGCAGGAATTAATGCCAAATTTATTGAGCGTTATAAAAAATAATTTTGACAACGGAAATAAAAACTTCAAACTTTATGAAATCGGCAAAACCTTTGCTTCAAAAGAAGCACCCGACGAAGACAGTGCAGGCGTTGCCGAACAAAGAAAAATTTCAGGCTGCATATTCGGACACACAAATAATGAAATGTGGAATAAAAAACAAAATGGTGGCTTTTTTGATATTAAGGGGGTTTTAGAAAATCTGTTCGGAGTTTTAGGACTAAGTAAAAGAATAGTATTTTCACCTTTTAGGGAAGATAAGAAATTTATGCACCCTTATCAGACGGCAACAATTGAACTTTTGGGGAAAAATTTAACAAATATCGGCTATGTGGGGAAAATTCACCCCGTTTTATCCGATAAATTAAAGTTTAATCAGGATTTATACGTATTTGAAATAGATTTTGAAACGATTTTGAAAAACGTTAACACTTCATCGGTTGTTAAATATAAAAAATTGCCCGTTTCAACCCCCGTTACAAGGGATATAGCGTTTATTACGAATAACGAAGTTGCAAACTCGGATATTTTAAAAGTAATTAAAAAGATATGCGATAAAAATATATTCAAGGGGGCTAGCCTGTTTGATATTTATAAAGGGGAAAATATCGGGGCAAATAAAAAATCTCTGGCGTACAGAATTACACTTCAAGATGATACAAAAACATTGACGGATGCTGAAATTGACGCCGAAATAAATAAAATAAAACAGGGGCTGGAAAAAAACATTTCAGGGCTAAAACTAAGATAAGTACTATAATTGTAATATTGTTTAAAATCTCCTTTGTATGGGGGTTTTAAAGCCTTAAATACTTTTCTTGGGGTTGCAAAAAATAATTTTTGTAGTATAGTAAAAACATAACTGGGGCTTGCCCGTTATGCGACTTGGATTTACAGCAAGCATAACCGAGTTTTTACCCCGTTTAACAAAAAAATAATGAGGATTGTTTATGACAAGAAAGCTAATCACGACTTTATTAGCCGCTTTAGCAATTTTGGCAGGCGGACTGATAAATGAAGCTAAAGCAGCAACCACCCCCCATGAAATCAAAGACATTATCGTTAAAACAGCAATATCTATGGGAGTTGATCCATGCCTTGCATTGAGTATTGCTCAGCAGGAGTCTAATTTTCAAAGCCACAGAAAAAGCCCGTATGGCGCAGTCGGTGTGTTTCAATTAATGCCTTCCACCGCAAAAAAAATGGGTTTTGACCCTTATGATATCAATGAAAACATTAAAGGCGGGCTTACATACTATCAAATGATGTATAAAAAATTTGGCTCGACTGATTTAGCCCTTGCGGCATATAACGCAGGACCGGGGAATGTTTCAAAATATAACGGGGTCCCCCCCTTTAGCGAAACAAAAAAGTTTATTAACATAATTCAAACAAACAGAAAGCTCTATCAAAACGACCCGTCTGTTTTAAAACATGCTCCCGTTAAAAAAGCGGCTGAGCCTGTTAAAAAAGAGGAAACAGCTGCGCAAGCGCCTGTTGAGCAAAAAGAAGCAAACGAGCCCAAGGCTCCCGAAACAAAAGAAATTTTAACTGCACAAGCAAGCCAAGAGGCGGCTGTAAATATGAAAGATAAAGAAGAAGCGCCCCTTAAACCAAAACATATATTTTCAGACAACGACGGGGCAATTATAGTTCCTGATGAAATTATTTTATAATTAAAAAGATAGGTATTTGCTTATCTTTTTAATTTATCTATTTCTTTTATTTGTTTTTTATTTAGAGAAACGACATTTCCTAAAATCTTTGAAAAAAGATAAGTTTTACAGTATGCTTGAATTGATTCAAGAGAGTAGAAAGCCTCTTTTAAGTTTTTTGCGCCGACTATTATCCCGTGGTTTTTCATTAATACTGCATTCTTGTTTTTAAAAAGCTTTGAAACATCGTATGCAAGCTCGGTTGATGAAGGCATATAATATTTAGAAAGCGGAATTGAACCGAAATGAAATGCAAATTCGGGAATAATAACCTCGTTTATCTCAATCCCCGACACTGCAAACGCCGTAATTTCCGGCGAGTGAGAGTGAATGAGCGCCCCTATATCAGGTCTTATTTTATAAATTTCAATATGCAAAAATTTTTCGCTTGAAGGTTTTTTAACTCCTTCGATAACATTCCCTGACATATCAATTTCTGTTATATCATCGTTTTCTAAATCAGCCGCGGCACTTCCCGTTGAAGTAATTAAAATGTTTCCCGATTCTTTTTTTAACGAGATATTTCCGCTTAAAGAGGGGGCGAGCCCTGCATTATAAACTCTTTTTGCCCAGTAAATTAAATCTTCTTTATTCATAATAACTATTGTACAAGAAAAATATCTATGGTTAAATATATTTAGCGCAATTTTTTTTGCGACTCTATTTACGAAAGGGGCTTTTTGGTCTTATTAACGAAAATATTGAAATAGCAAGCCATGCCGGTTTTTGCTACGGGGTTAAAAGAGCTGTTGAAACAGCAAAAAAATTAAAAGAAAAATATCCTGATAAAGAAATTTTTATACAGGGTGAGCTTATCCATAATTCTTATGTTATAAAAGAGCTTGAGGAATTGGGGATAAAAACTGTGGAAACCCTTCAAAAACCCGCTCCTAAAGGCGCTATATGCGTTATAAGAAGCCATGGGGCAAGCGTTGACGTTATAGAAGAAATTAAACATGCAGGATACAGAGTAATTGATTTAACATGTCCCGATGTTAAAAAAGTTCAAGACACCGCTGTCCGGCTTATTTTAGACGGGTATTTCCTTTTAATTTTAGGAAAGCAGGAACATCCGGAGGTTATCGCAATTGAGTCAAACGCTAAAAAATATGCCGCAAATAAGGACAATGTTCTTGTAATAAAAAGTCTTGAAGAACTTATTAAAAACAGCGAACTTATAAGAAAAGAAAAAAAAGTCGGTGTTGTTGTGCAAACTACGCAGAGAATTGAATTTTTAAAAGAAGTAGTTGATTGTTTAATTGATATGGTAAAAGAATTAAAAATTGTAAATACTATTTGTCATTCAACCAATTTAAGACAAAATGAAGCAAAAAAGCTCGGACGGAAGTCGGACTTAATGATTGTTGCAGGTTCTAAAAAAAGCGCCAACACAACTCACCTCGCTGAAATTTTAGAAAAAATAACAACCACGCTTCATATAGAAGATGAAACCGAGCTTGATAAGCATGCCGAAATAATAAAATCGGCAAAACATATAGGAATCACCGCAGGAGCAAGCACGCCCGAATCTGTTATAGAAAATATAGAAAATAAATTAAAACAATTTAGAAAGGACAAATAAAATGGAAACAAAAGAAATGATGTCAAAAGAAGAGTTTGAAAAAATGCTCGCTGACAGCTACACCTACAAATTAAATGTTGCTGATGTTGTTAAAGGAGTTATCGTCAAAAAAGAAAAAGACGGCTACCTTGTAGATATTGGCGCAAAACAGGAAGCTTTTCTTCCAAACAGAGAAGTTTGCAATTTTGCCGAACAGAACCCTGATGATATTATTAAACTTTGGGAAGAAAAAGAATTTTATGTCATGAAGGACGAAGAGGATGATGAGGTTGCAACTTTATCTTTAAGAAAATTATCCTGCGCTCAAAGCTGGGCTAAGCTTGCTGAAATTAAAAATAATAACGAAAACGCCATGGCAAAAATTGTTTCTTCGGTTAAAGGCGGGCTTATCGCCGAAACTGAAGGCTTGAGAGGGTTTATTCCTTCTTCTCAGTTAAGAACGGGAGCCCCTGTTGATACTCAAATCGGGCAGGAAATTGAAGTTAAAATTTTAGAGGTTGACCCCAAAAGAAATAAACTTATTCTATCTCAAAGACAAGTTTACACTCAGCAAAGAGAAATGGTTGCTGATGAAATAATTTCCCGTCTTGCGATTGATCAGGTTGTCGAAGGCGAAGTCGTGCGCATAGCAGACTTCGGGGCGTTTGTTGACATTGAAGGCATTGACGGGCTTCTTCCCATCTCAGAAATTTCATGGGAAAGAATTAAACACCCATCAGATGTTGTTTCTCTCGGGCAAAAAATTGAAGTTAAAATTATTAAAATTGATGAAGAACTTAAAAGAATTTCTCTTTCTCTTAAAAGAATGGGCGCAAACCCTTGGGATGAAATTGCCGACAAATTAAAAGAGGGCGACGTTGTTAAAGGAACCGTTAATAAAATCACATCTTTCGGTGTTTTTATCAATATTTACCCCGGTGTTGAGGCTTTGCTCCCGTCAAGCGAAGTATCCGAGGAGCATGTTAATATGAATAATATGTTCACTATCGGAGATGAAATCGAAGTTATTATTAAAAAATTCACCCCGCAAGAACACAGAATCGGCTTAGGGTTAAAGGATAATAACTAATTTTTGGCTTAATTATAAAATGCCCCGAAATTCGGGGCATTTTTTTTGGAACTTTTATATTATTTGCTGTGTCTTATTTTTGAAGAGGAAAATTTAGAGGATAGGCTATGGAAGAAGTTATTGAAAAGGATTTAGAATTTGATTTTGAGGATAATTTTGAACAGGAGGAAGAAGTTAAAACCTTTAATAACATAATGAATAAGGATGAAATACTCCAAACTTATCTTAAAGAAATAGGAAAAATTAAACTTTTAAACAGAAAATCGGAGGTTCAAATCGGAAGGGCGATTAAAGAAGGAAGCAAAAAAGAAGCGATAATTGCAAGAAAAAAACTCATACAGGCAAATTTAAGGCTTGTTGTTTCGATTGCAAAGAAATACACAGGGCAAGGCATTTTATTTATGGATTTGGTTCAGGAAGGTTCTTTGGGGCTGATTAAGGCGGCAGAGAGGTTTGATTATAAGAAGGGGTTTAAATTTTCAACCTATGCCACATGGTGGATAAAACAGACAATTATAAGAGCAATCGCGAACCATTCAAGAACAATAAGGATTCCTGTACACATGTCGGATAAAATAAGGGCGCTAAAAAGGGCAATTTTAAGGTTGAGTGTGAATTTGGGAAGGGAGCCCAATGATATTGAACTTGCAGAATTTATGAAATTGAGCGAAAAGAAAATAAAACAGATAAAATCCGCAATGATGAAAGAGCCGGTAAGCCTTTATACTCCTGTTGCGCAAGATTTGTGCATAGAAGATTATATAAAAGACGAGGATACAAAAACGCCCGTATACAGAACAGAAAACGAACTTTTAAAAGAAGAACTGTTAAAAATGCTGGATGTATTAAACAAAAGAGAAAGATTTATTATTTTAAACAGATTCGGGCTTGAAGGGAGGCGCCAAAGAACGCTTGAAGATTTAGGAAAAACTCTCGGGTTTTCAAAAGAAAGAATAAGGCAAATCGAGGGGGAGGCGATAAGAAAATTAAAAAAGTGCAAGAATGTTGAGGAATTAAAAAATTATCTTTAAACGCTCAATTCTATTTTTTAGGGTCGGGCGTTCAATAGGACTTTTTAGGGCTATTGCAAAAGCGCCCCCCTTTTTTTATTTTAAAACTGATTTAGAAACCTTACATCGTTATTAAAAAACAGCCTTATATCATCAATTGCATATTTTAGCATAGCGAGCCTTTCTACCCCCATGCCAAATGCAAAACCGGAGTATACTTCAGGGTCAATATCGACTGCCTTTAAAACATTTGGATCAACCATGCCCGAACCTAAAATTTCAAGCCATCCCGTGCCCGAGCATGTGGGACACCCTTTCCCCTGACAGATAATACACTGTACATCAACTTCCGCCGAGGGCTCGGTAAATGGAAAGAAACTGCTTCTAAAGCGTGTAGGGCGGCAAGAGCCGAAATATAACCTTATAAATTCATTTAAAACTCCTTTAAGGTCTGAAAATTTAACCCCTTTATCGACATAAAGCCCTTCAATTTGATGAAACAAGTTGTTTTTTCTTGCCGAAACGGATTCGGAACGGTAAACTCTTCCCGGA
>CAYUWO010000001.1:43073-80268 GCA_964448535.1 uncultured Gammaproteobacteria bacterium
ATTTTAATCGGGGGCTTGGAATTTAACATTTGCCTTACTTGAGAATTGGAGGTTTGGCTTCTTAATACCACGTTTTTTCCGATTTTTGAATAAAATGTGTCCTGAACATCTCTTGCGGGATGTTCTTTCGGAACATTCAACAGGTCGAAATTATATTTTTCCGTTTCGACTTCAGGGGAAAACTCATTTTTAATTAAAGAGAACCCTAAAAGTTCAAAAATTTCCGTAATTTCATTAATCGTTTTTGTTAAGGGATGGACTTTCCCTAAGGGCTCATAAGTTGAAGGCAAGGTTACATCAATTTTTTCCGCTTCTAATTTTTTATTTAATTCAAGCGTATAAAATTCTTCCGCCCTTTTATTCACAAGAGCTTCAATTTCTTTCGAAACTTCATTTGTAAGTGCGCCTATTTTTGGCCTTAATTCGGGCGGGATATCCTTTAAACTCTTTTTTAAAAGGTTTAACTCCGATTGTCTTGATAAATATTTATTTTTGACCTCTTCAAGCGATTTTTGGCTATCCGCTTTTTCGATTTCTAAAAGCGCACTGTTTTTAATATCTAAAATTTTCTGTTCCATAAAAAATTCCTTTTCCTTAAAAATAATATCAAAAAAAGCGCATATATCAATATTTTTGTTATAATAATTCCTATGGAAATTATATTTTTCTTAACCCTTATTTTATATATATTTTTGATAGGAAGCTTTGTGGATTTTGTTGATTATGATTTTTTTGCAAGGCTTATTGTCGGAAAAACATTTTTTCAAACGGGCGAAATTTTAAAATATGATTTTTTGTCTTATTCAAAAACTCATCCGTGGTATGACCATGAGTGGGGCGCAAGCATATTCTTCTATTTTATACAAGATAAATTCGGGGATTTGGGGCTTTACATTTTTAAAACGCTGACCCTTTTTATAGCATTATTTTTTCTTATTTTAATAATAAAACTCAGAAGAAAATATACAAGGGAAGAAAAAGAGTTTCCGATATTTAACTTTTTGTTTTTTTTCATTATGCTCCAGCCGATTTTCAACCTCGTACTTTCTTTAAGGTGCCATCATTTCACATTTATGTTTTTTGGGATTTGGCTCTATATTTTAGAAAAAGCAAGGCTTGAAAAAAACTACAGGGTTCTTTGGGTTTTGCCGCCTTTAATGGTTATCTGGTCAAATATCCATGGTGGGTGTTTCATGGGGCTCGGGATAACGGGGCTTTATATTTTGGGCGAATTTTTAAGAAAAAAGCCCGTCTTGCCTTATATTTTAACTTTTGCATCCTCGTTTGTTTTTATGTTCATAAACCCTTACGGCTTTGAGTATGTAAAATTTCTCATTATGGCAACCACCATGCAAAGGCCGAACATTGTGGAATGGCAATCTCCGTTTGGAGAATTTTATTTTTCAAAACTTATAAAATACAAAATTTTTCTAGCCGGTTTTATTGTCCTTGCCCTTATCAGGTTTGTAAAAACCTATAAGAGTATATCCAAAAACGCATTTGACAGGCTTAAAGAAATATGGGGCAAAACCGATAAAACAAAATTTTTAATTATTTTTGTCATGTGCGTTTTAACAATAAAATCTATGAGATTCATAACTTATTTTGTATTTGTCTTAATTCCTTTTTGCTACGACGATTTTTATATGATTTTTTCCAAAAAGCTGAAGCCTTCTCATAATAAAATTAAAGAGCTTGTTATATTTTTTATTGTATTAATTGCTCTTGTTTTAAACCTTAGTTTAAGAAAAATACGGTACGGCAATTTTCATTCAATATTCCCCATTGCCGAAGTTGAATATTTGATTGAAAATAATGTATCGGGTAATATATTTGCTCCTTTTGAAACCGGCAGTTATGTGGCGTATAAACTTTTCCCGAATAATTTTATATTGCAGGATGGCAGATATGAGGAAGTTTACCCTGCAAGTTTAAACGATGATTATGTAAAAACCGTTACAACGGGCGATGCGGGCTGGAGAGAAAAGTTTAATTCAATCAGGCATGATATAGTTATTTGTTATAAACAGTATTTTCTCTATGAGCTTTTAAAGAACCATCCGGATTATTATCATATTTCGGAATCAAAGATTTTTGCTCTGTTTATAAGGAAAGATGTTTATAAAAAAATTAAAAAGCCCGTCAGGGTGCCTGTCAATGACGAAGAATTTTATGTTAAAACCCTTTGGAATACAGGTATAGATTGGAAAAAACATTGAAAAAACTTTTTATTTTGATTGTATTTTCTCTCTCTTTTTTATCCTGCGCTTTGTGCGAAAATTTAAAGGGCGAAGTTGTTAAAAAAGATTATTTTGATTATCTCAAAGCAATAGAACTTACGGATGAACAAAAGGCTCAAATTACAGTTATAAGAGCAGAAGAAGTCATGAAAATTAACCCGATTATAATTGACATTGAATCTAAAGAAAAAGGAATTGAATTGTTGGACACATTCAAATGCAGAATTTTTGATTCCAAATGTAAAAACAGATTGAAAGAGGACAAGGCTAAACTTTTTCAAGACTATCAGGAATTAATCAGAAGGCTTTCGCAAAAGAAAAATTATTATGAATTAAGATATAGAAACGTTTTAAATCGGGAACAAGACAGAAAAATTAAGAAGCTTTCCGGAGAAGAAAAAAATTAAATTGTCAAAATGACACTTATTTTATTTTTTTAAAAATCTTTTTTAAAATGTGCTTAAAACCCTTTAATTTTGGGCATTTTAAAATATTATATCAGGGGGTTGACAAATCATTTTGTTAGTTACATAATACAAGCATAAAGATAAAGTGTTTTTAAAACACTAATAAAGAACAGAGAACATAATAAAGAAAGAAAGAAAAATGAAAATAAATGCAATTACAAATGTAGATAATACACTAAATAGAGTAAGTTTTAAAAGAGGTGTAGAAACAAACTACGGGTTGCCTGCTCCTTCTCCCAAAGATAACATAGTAGAAGGCGGATTGCTGACAGGCTTTGTCGGAACTGTTGCTCCGGTAATTAATCAAATTAAAACAAGAGCAAACGCCATTGAAAAAAATATGTACAACTCAAAAATTGATTATTATGCATAAATAATAATTATATGCACACCCCCTAAACAACAAAGGTTCCTTTAATATAAGGAACCTTTTATTTTTGCGCTTTTTGTGTTTTTTATCCCTTATTTTTTATTGTTGTTTTCCGCTTCTTCAACCGCCGGTTTAACCCTTATGTTTGCGCTTTTGCGGGGGTTGCAAATTTCTGTAAAAAAGGCGCATAAGCACCCCGATAATTTATCGTATGCGATGTTTATTCAACGTCTTATAAGCGGGGCATAACCTTTTTGCCTTTTGGCTCAACCCTTAATAATTGTCTTAAATTTTATTGCTCTAAAATTTTTTTAAATGGCGGCAAAAAGGTTAATTACTTTAAAAGCGTGATATCAACCCGCCTGAATTAATCAATTGGAACCGGCTCATATTCAATATTTCCTAAACCCAGCTCAAAAGCAGCTTCAACAATGCGAATGCCATGCCTTGAAGTCATTCTTTCAATAAGATAATGTTTTCCTTTGTCAGGCGAATTTATAACCGCATCATAACAAGCTTTATCAAGAGCTACAGGGTCCATGGAAGCAAAAATTCCCAAATCTGCCATTTTTGGTTCGGAGGGGTTTGAGTCGCAGTCGCAATCAACAGAAAGCCTGTTTGCAACATTAATATATGCCATATTTTCTTTGCCGATAAAATTAATAACCGATTGACAGGCGTCCGCCATAGATTCAAGAAAATAATCCTGTTTGGGCAAATTATCAAAAAGCTTGCTGACTTCTTTTGTTGTGCCCGCAGTGTGAATGTTTGCCTTGCCGGCGCTTGAAGCCATACCAATGCTTATGTTTTTTAAAGCTCCGCCGAAGCCGGCCATTAAATGACCTTTAAAATGTGATAAAACCAAAAATGAACCGTAATTTTTTATATGTTCGCCGACTAAATTTTCTTTCAGATGAAAACCTTTTTGAACGGGCAAAGAAATTTCTTGAAATTCATCCATAATATCGCATGGCGCAATAGAGGCGAACCCATGGTCTTTTATAACCTGCCAATGTTCTTTAGGGTCCATTCTTTTTCCTTCGTATGCGGTGCAACATTCAACTATTGTACCTTTTATTTTATTCACTAAATCTTTTATAAGCTTTGGCTGCAAAAAATTGTGCCCGCCGGGTTCCCCCGTAGATATTTTTACGCCGACCTTATCTTTTAGTGCTATATTAAGCGTTTCATATATTTTTATAAGGCTGTCGGGTGTTATTTCTTTTGTAAAATATACTTTTGATTTTGTCATTTTTATGCCCCCTTTTTAATATTTTACCATATTAAACGCTTTAATGAAAACAATTTTTATGCTTTTTTTGAACATATTATATTGCTATTTCTGTACGTTTGATGAAAAATAAAATATGGCTTGAAATATAAGGAAAGTTTATATGGATATACTCAAGGTTGCGACAAAAAGGGGCTTAGAGCTTAGAGGTGCGATATACGGGGATAATTCAAACGAAACCGTTTTGATTATTGTAACGGGTATTTGTTCTAATGTTTTTCAAAACGATTTATTGAATTCTACCGCAAAATTACTTTGTCAAAACGGAATTTCAACTATAATAGCGCACACCCACGATTCTTTTTCCTGTTTTGCATACAGCGACCTTAAAGCGGGTAAACAAACCCATGCGGGAGTGTTTAATGCAGATTTTAACAAGGTTTATGAGGACACGGAAACCTACATTTTATATGCTAAAGAGGCAGGATTTAAAAATATAATTTTAGCCGGACACTCGCTTGGTTCAAATAAAATTATTCACTATCTCGGCAGCACTTTGGACAATTATATTGATTATTTTATAGTTTCATCCCCCGTTGACATTATGTACTGGTGGAATATTATGCCAAATATTGATGTTTGCTATGATATGGCGAAAAAATGGGTAAAAGAAAACAGGGGAGATGATATATTGCCCTTTTTGTTCGGGGGATTTTCCCCAATGAGCGCAAACACCGTTTTAGGATTTTACAATGCTTTTAATCTTAAAAATTGTCCTGTAATATCAAAAAAAGGCGAAACAAAATCTTTGTATAATATTAAGCCTTTTGGAACTTTTTTAATAGGTTCGCGCGATTCCGTAACGGGAAATAGCCCTAAAGCCTTTATGGAACAGTTAAATAATTGGACAAAAAACCCTGAAAATAATCAGGTTATAGAGGTTGAAGGCGCAAGCCACATATTTTACGGCATGCATGATATATATGCAAAAACTGTTTTAGATTGTATTAAAAACCATTTTATGAAAAATAATAAGGGGATAAATTAAAACCCGCAGAGCTTGCTCTTGTTCCAGGCTTGACTATTTTATGGAAAATAACAGGATAAATTAGAAAGATAAATAACGGTTTATTCAAATTATAATTCAATAAAAAAGAGCCATTTGGCTCTTTTTTAAACTTCAATATATTCTTTTAGTCTTTTTGATCTGTTTGGATGTCTTAATTTTCTTAAAGCCTTTGCTTCAATTTGTCTTATACGTTCTCTTGTTACCCCGAAGAGCTGCCCCACTTCTTCTAAGGTTCTTTGTCTGCCGTCATCCATGCCGAAACGCAAACGCAAAACATCACGTTCTCTGGGTGATAAGCCGGATAAAACTTCCGCCAAATCTTCCCTTAAAAGCTCATGGGCAACTGTTTTAACGGGGGCATCGGCGTCTTTATCTTCGATAAAATCGCCCAGCCTTGAATCTTCTTCTTTACCAATCGGAGTTTCAAGAGATAACGGCTCTTGAGCCACTTTAATTATTTCTCTTAATTTATTAATTGAAATTCCCATTTCAACCGAAAGTTCTTCCTCTGAAGGCTTTCTTGCAAGCTCCTGAGCGAGTTTTCTTGTAACTTTTTTAAGTTTGTTTATGGTTTCCACCATGTGTACGGGAATTCTGATTGTTCTTGCTTGGTCTGCAATTGCCCTTGTGATTGCTTGGCGAATCCACCAAGTTGCATAGGTAGAAAATTTATATCCTCTTTCATGGTCAAATTTTTCAGCCGCTCTAATCAAACCGAGGTTGCCTTCCTGAATCAAATCCAAAAACAACATTCCACGCCCGACATATTTTTTTGCTATTGAAACAACCAGCCTTAAGTTTGCTTGAACAAGCTTTCTTTTAGCAATAACACCTTGATTGCCGCCCGCAACTATTTTTCTTGCGAGGTCAATTTCTTCATCTGCCGTTAAAAGCTTAATGCGTCCGATTTCTCTTAAGTACATTCTGACAGGGTCGTCAATTGATATGCCTTTTGGCGCTTGAAGCTCATCATCGGTTTCTTCGTCGGCTTTATCATACAAAGAGCTTGACAGAGCGGTTTCAATCCCTATAACCCCGTGGCTTCTCATAATGTTTGATATATTATCGGTTTCAAGGGCGTTTGATTCAAAAAATGTGTCGTCCAAGCTGTCTGTTGCTTTGTCTATAACGCCAATTCCTGCTTCTTGCTTCTTTCTTGTCATATTTAAAGTTTTCTCCTTTTAGTGTTGTTTGATCTGTTCGATGATTTCTCTTGATACTTTGATTTTTTCTTCTTCGGATGTGTCGGGGTGATTATACTTTTCTTTAAGTTTTTTAATTGTGATTTTCTTTTTCAAATCTTTTAATCTGACGAAAACCTCAACCAGTGAACAGGTGTAATCGTTCGTTGTAATGCTTTCGTATTCCTCCGATGAGTATACCATATCGGTTAATTGTTTTGAGGACACGTTATCATTATAAAACTTCAAAAAAAGTTTTTTTGCCACATCTTCACAATCTGTATCATTTTTTAAAATTTTTCTTAACTCGTCTATTGCCTTAGAATTCAAAACTCCAACGGGTTTGTAATCTTTGGTATATTCAAGAAAGAAAGAAATTTTCTCTTTTGTGTTTGCTTGTATGCCAAGTTCTACAAGGCGGGATTCAAGCGATTCATACCTTTCCTCCATACAGTCTTTTTTTACTCTTGTTTGAAGTGTATTTTGTACGGGTATGTCATGGTAAATGGCGTCTTGAAGCGAATTTACCTGTTTTTTTAGAATCATTTCATCCACATCAATTTTATACGCCATCCCTCTAATATAATCGGACAAAATTACGGGATTTTTAATTTCCTTTAAAATATCGGCTGTTTGTTGTACTAAAAGGCTTTTTTCTTGGGGTGTAACATTTTTTGAATACTGTTTTACAACCTGTTCAAGCTCGTAATCCAAAAGAAGAGGAGCATGCTTTACCTGTTCCATATAGCTTTCTGCGCCGAATTTTCTGATATATTCATCAGGGTCTTTTCCGCCAAACTGCTCAACAACTCTGATTTCGCAAACATTTTGTTCGTTTGAATTACAATATGAAATATCTGTTTGTTTGATATCCCCAAGCCCCGCAAAAATTTCTTTAATAACCGCAGCTCCTGATTTTGCGGCTTTTCTTCCCGCAGAATCCGCATCAAACGCCAAATAAATTTTCCTTGATAAAGTATACCGTGATAAAAGCTTGATGTGCTGGGGGGTCAGCGCCGTTCCACATGAGGCGACAACATTTTTTACGCCCGAGATTTGTGCCGAAATTACGTCAAAATACCCCTCCATAATAATTACGGCGTCTTTTTCCCTGATTGCTTCTTTAGCACGGTTCAAGCCGAATAAAATTGAGCTTTTATTATAAACGGAACTTTCCGGAGAATTAAGATATTTTGGGTTTTGCCCGTCTGTAATTGCCCTTGCGCCAAATGCCACCGGTCTTGAGTTTACGTCAAAAATGGGAATCATTATACGGTTTTTAAACCTGTCGATAAATTCTCCGTTTTTTTCGTACAAAAGCCCCGCTTTATACATTTCATCGTTTGTATAGCCAAGGTTTTTTAAATAATTTTTAAGCTCAAAATTAGAATTGGGGGCAAGACCGAGAAAAAACTTGTCCGCCGCAATTTCTCCCACCCCTCTTTTTTCAAGGTATTCAAGCGCACTGTCATTATCTTTAAGATTGTTATAATAAAACTCCATAGCGTCCGATATGGCGCTTTTAAGCCTTTCTGTTTCTTCTTTATTGTTTTTTGCTTTTTCGCCGAACTTGTTCGGAAGCTCAATTCCTAAATTTGCCGCCTGTTCTTTAATGACCTCAATAAAAGTTTGGTTGTTGATTTTCATTAAAAATGAAATGACATCCCCCCCCTCGCCGCAGCCGAAACACTTGAAAATTTGCCTTGAAGGAGTAACCGTAAAAGAAGGGGTTTTTTCATTGTGAAAAGGGCACAAACCCATAAAGTTGTGTCCGGATTTTTTAAGCACGACATATTTTGAAATGACATCAACAATGTCAAGCCGGTTCTTAATTTCTTCAACTGCTCCGGTATAATTTGCTTCGGCTGTGCTCAAAATTGCCCCTTTAGTGTACTATATACGCCCATTCTTGTTTTAACATTAACTAATCCCTTTTTGTACATATTTTGATTAAAACTTTGAAAATATTTACAAAATTTAACTGAATTAGCTCTTTTTGTGTGCAAAAATACTTACTTTGTAGTATTTTGTTGTATGTATTGTTGGGTTTGAAATGGAAGAAAGAAAACTTACCTCTATAAAAACTCCCGAATTTGATTTAAAAGAGGCCGAAGCTGATCCGGCGAAGTTTTTTGGCGAAATTAAGCAAAAATTCGGCGCAGATGAAATCGCGCTTATTTTCGGAAGAATTTTAAATTTATCGTACAATATTCCCCTGTTATTAAAAACAATTCTTGAAATTGACATTTTAAAAAACGAGAAAAATATTGATGATTTAATTGATTTTTTGATGATTAAAACATTTGAAAACGCAGATCAAAATGATGTGATAAATCTTGAAATCATCTGCATTAAAGCCATTTCTAATTATAAAAATCCAAAAGGAATCCCCGTTCTTTTATATTGTTTAAACGATAAAAATGCAAACTATAAGTTAAGGTTTCAAGCAGCCGAAGCCTTGGGCAAAATAGGGGATAAAAACGCCGTGGAATCCTTAATTAATATTGTGTCGGACGAGGATGAAAAATCGGTATATCTGAGAGAATCTGCCGCCGTCGCCCTTGGTATGATAGGAGATTTAAGAGCAATTGACCCGTTTTTAACCATACTTGAAGCAAAGAAAACTTTTCTTGACAAATTTACATTTTTAAAAGAAAGAGTTATTGAGGCTCTTAGCAAAATTACGGTACCGGATTCAAAAAGGGTTATAACTGCTTATAAAAACGCTCTTGGAGATGATTCCGCACAGGTCAGGATAAATGCGCTCGAATGCCTTATGAATCTGGGCAACTCGGAAGCCTTTGAATTAATTAAAACAAAGTTAAACGACCCCGATTCCGAGGTTATAAAAAACGCTGTCATTGCAATTTATAATCTGAAAGGGAAACAGGCGCTGGTTGAAATTTTAAATGACCCGATTTTATCGGAAAGCGCCAAAAAGGAAGCAAAAGAAATTTTAGATGAATGCGGGGAAGATAATGAATAAAAAGGGGGTTATCCTTTTATCATCGGGGCTTGATTCTCTTGTAAGCCTTCATATTGCAAGAAAAAATATTGATATAATTCTTGCCCTAACCTTTGATTACGGTCAAAAAGCGGCAAAAGACGAAATCGAAGCGGCAAAAAAGATTTGCGCTTTTTATCAAATTCCGCACAAAGAAATATTTTTGCCCTTTTTAAAAGAAGAAACAAATAATGCGCTTACAAACAATGGCTTAAACCTTGAGTTTGAAACTTTGGGAATCGAATCAATGAAAGCTGTGTGGGTTCCGAACAGAAACGGGTTATTTCTAAATATAGCCGGAGTTTACGCCGATAACAGAGAGGCTGACTATATAATTTTCGGGGCAAATAAAGAGGAATCGCAAACCTTTAGCGACAATTCAAAAGAATTTTGTATGGCGGCGGATAAATTTTTAAAATATTCAACTTTGAATCACCCTGTAATTTTTGCCCCATGCGCAAATTTGGAAAAATATGAAATTGTTTCTCTCGGATTAAAAGAAGGTGTAGATTTTACACTTTTAAAAAGTTGTTACAATTCTACCGGCGCCGGCGATAAAAAACATTGCGGAAAATGCGAGTCATGCAGGCGTTTGAAGGAAGCTTTCATAAAAAGCGGAAATGAACACTTGATAAATTTAATATTTTAAATACACTTAAATTATGGAAACTTTATTTATTGACAAAGAAATTAAATATACAGGCGCAGAACTTTGCCCTCACTGGATTTATAAAAATTTTAACGTAAGGGGGGATGTCGTTGCCTGTTTTATAGGTCCCGTTGAAGTTAATTTATCCGAAATGGTCGATATAGAGGATGTTATCAACAATGAGCCCATTAATAGCGTTACAATGGCATATTTTATAATTGAGGTTTTTAATTCAAATTTAAGAGAAGCAGTTTTTAGACAAAGGCTTTTTGTATCAATTATTAAAGAGGTTCTTGAAGATATGGGGGCAGTTGTAAGAAGAAAAGGGGACGACCTTTTTTATAACAATAAAAAGCTGAGTGTTTCAATAGCAACAAAATCTTTAACTTCTACCCTTATTCACACAGGTATAAATCTCGTTTCTAAGGGTGCGCCCTTAGAAATATCTTCGCTTTATGATATGAAAATTGACGAAATTGCTTTTATTAAAGAAGTTTTAAAAAGATTTAAAGAAGAAACCGAAGATATAGAATATGCAAAAGTAAAGGTTAGGGGGGTTTAATTTGGATCCTAACGATTATTTAACATATAAAAAAAATAAACGGCAAAAGATGAAACTTGCCGAAGAAAAAAAAGAAAAAGATAAAAAAATAAAGCTTTGTTTGGTTACATTTGTTGTAATTTTTTTGCTTGTAATGTTTTTTATCGGTTCAAAATCCTCTAAAATTGATATTGAATATTCAAGAGCGGATGAAGGCGCAGATTCAATTTCAATGAACGAACAAAAAGAAGAAAACATAACGCAAGAAGAAGAGGAGGAGGAAGAAGAGCCTGTTGATCATTCATCTTATACTATTGATAAAAGGCTTTTTTTAATCCATGAACAGGAAAAAGGCCCCTCGGAGAGCAAAGTGGTTGAATCTGCCAAAGACCAATCGGAGGTTATTTCAAAAAAAGAATTTGATTTAATAAAAACAAACAGCGAAGTCTATAGCAAATCATCGGATAATGAGATTGAAAAGCCTTCCGACCCGATTGAAACCCCGGCTGAACAGACTAAAGACGATACTGCAGAACAGCAAAAAGCCGCAATAAAACCGAAACTTCCCGTTCAACCCGTTGTTAAAACTTCTGGTGCGCTTGATATTCCTGTTACCCCTTCAAAAGTTTTAATCGGAAAATATCCGACCGAAGCCGAAGCCAGAAAGGTGCAGTCCTCTTTGACTTCTCTTCCCTATGGTGCTCAGCCTTTTATAAAAAAAATAAACTCAACCTATTCAATACAAATAGGTTCATACGACAACTATTCATCGGCAAGAGCCGTTGCAGGGCAGTTAAAAACACGCGGATACGACGCATGGATTTTACAGTAAAATACTTTTTAATATTTTAAATTGATTTAATTGACATAAGAGCGTGTTTGTTTTAACTTTATTAATAACATTAATTGAAAGGGCAAAAAAAATGTCAGTAGTTTGCGATATATGCGGAAAAACAGCTAAAAAAGCTTCAAAGCTTTCTTTCTCGCACAAACACCATGTATATAAACAAATGCCGAATCTTCAATCGGTCAAAGTTGTTCTTGAAAACGGCTCAACTAAAAAAGCAAAAGTTTGCACATCATGTATCAGAAGGGGCAAATTTACTAAAGCCGTCTAGTTTTAAATTTATAGAACCAAGCCGCCTTAAGTGCGGCTTTTTAGTGCAAAAATCAAGTTTTAAACCGATTTTATTTTTTAAGAATTTATCCCCTCTTTCATTTCTTTTACAAAAGAATAAATTGCATCATCCGCTTTTGAGCCGAATTTATCAATCAATTTTATAATAGCCGAACCCGCTATAACTCCGTCTGCATACTTTGAAACTTCTTTTGCCTGATTGACATTGCTTATTCCAAACCCAATCGCCGTTTTTGTAGCGGTTGTTTGCCTTATAATACCATCAATTGAAGCCAAATCCGTTGTAATTTTATCCCTTGTGCCGGTTACCCCTAAAGATGAAACTACGTATATAAACCCTCTTGAATTTTGAGCAATTGTCTTAATTCTCATATTTGAAGCGGGAGAAATCAGGGAAATAATTTCAACATCATAATTTTTTGCGGGGTTTTCAACTTCGCTTTTTTCTTCAAACGGAACATCAGGTAAAATTACTCCGCGCACGTTTAATTCATCACATTTTTTAAAGAAATTATCAAACCCCGTTTTAAAAACAGGGTTTATATACGTCATAAAAACAAGAGGGATATCGCTTTTAGCTCTTATATTCTTAACGGTATCAAAAATTTTATCCGAAAAAGCACCGTTTTTTAAGGCATGAGCGCTTGAATGTTGAATAACGGGACCTTCCGCAATAGGGTCTGAAAAAGGAATCCCTATTTCAATTAAATCGGCTCCCGCCTCCTCCATTTTTAAAACAAAACGTTCAGTGTCTTTAAGAGTCGGATATCCCGCAGTTATAAAGGGTATAAAAGCTTTTCCTTTGTTAAACACAAATTCGTTAAAATATGAATTACTCATAAATTTCTCTCCCTCTATACCTTGCAATTGAGGCAACGTCTTTATCTCCTCGCCCCGAAAGGCATATTATAATATTTTCTTCCCTTGAATATTCTTTTGCGGTTTTAATTGCGTAAGATACTGCATGCGCGCTTTCAATCGCGCAAATTATCCCTTCGGTTTTTGCAAGATATTCAAACGCTTCAACTGCCTCTTTATCAGTAACGGGAACATATTCTGCTCTTTTTGTTTCATATAAATAAGCATGCTCGGGACCTATCCCGGGGTAGTCAAGTCCGGCTGAAATTGAATATACAGGGGCAATTTGACCGAATTTATCCTGACAAAAGTAAGATTTCATCCCGTGAAATATCCCAATAGACCCCTTTGTAATACTTGAAGCATGTCTTTCGGTTTCAATCCCTTCGCCTGCCGCTTCGCACCCGATTAACCTTACATTTTTATCATTTATAAAATTATAGAACATCCCGATAGCGTTTGACCCGCCGCCGACGCATGCAATAACGGCGGAAGGCAGCCTGTTTTCGGCTTCTAATATTTCTTTTCTTGCTTCTTTGCTTATAACGCTTTGAAAATCACGAACAATCATAGGATAAGGGTGAGGACCCATAACAGAGCCTAAAACATACAAAGTGTCATCAATCCGCCTTGTCCACTCGCGCATAGCTTCTGAAACCGCATCTTTTAAGGTTCCCGTCCCCGTTTCAACCGAATGGACTTTTGCTCCTAAAAGTTCCATTCTGTATACATTAAGAGCTTGCCTTTTTATATCCTCTGCGCCCATAAATATTTCACATTCCAACCCTAAAAATGCCGCTATGGTGGCGGTTGCAACCCCGTGCTGTCCGGCGCCTGTTTCTGCGATAATCCTTGTTTTTCCCATATATTTTGCAATTAAAGCCTGTCCCAAGACGTTGTTAATTTTGTGGGAGCCCGTGTGGTTCAAATCTTCTCTTTTAAGATAAATCTTAGCCCCGCCGATATCTCTTGTCATATTTTTTGCAAAATACAATAAGGAAGGGCGCCCCGCATATTTTTTCAAAAGAAAATCAAGCTCAGCATTAAATTTTTCGTCGTTTTTATAAAATTCATAAGATTTTTCAAGGTTAATTACTTCGTTCATAAGGGTTTCAGGGATATATTGCCCTCCAAATATTCCGTATTTGCCGTTTTTCATCGGTTAATTCCTTTCATAACCTCCATTATAGCCGAAACTTTTTTTCTTGTCTTAAGGCCGTTTTCTTCTGCTCCTGATGATATATCCGCACCGTAAGGGCTCAGCTTTTTTGCCATATCGGCAAGATTATTTTCGCTAAGTCCGCCCGCAACAAAAAAAGGCTTATCGGTTTTAATTTTTATATCCCAATTAAAGGTTTTGTTCCCTCCTCCGTCCTTGTCAGGGTAAAAGGTATCAAAAAGCAAATAATCGGCAGATGTTTGAACGTTTAGCAAATTATTTTCCTTGTCTTTATCAAAAACTTTAATAACCTTTATAACCTCAAGCCCCTCTTTTTTCAAGTTTTTTATAAATTCTTCGCCGTATTCTCCGTGAAGCTGGGCTATGTCTATAATTCCCATTTTATAAAGACCCAAAATTTCATCTTCTTTATTTTCAACAAAAACCCCCGCTTTTTTTATTTTTAAAGAAAGGTTCTTGCTTAAAATTTCAGCGGTTCTGAAATCAACCCGCCTTTTGCTTTTTGCAAAGACAAACCCTGTAAAATCGGGTAAAAATTCATTCATTACTTTGACTTCATCCAAAGTTTTTATTCCGCAAATTTTAATTTTCAAATTTAAAACCCTCTTAAATTTTGGATAACGGAAACTTTGTCATTGGATTTCATAAATGTTTCGCCGATTAAAACGGCGTTAACCCCTGCGCTTTCAAGCTTTTTAATGTCCTCCCGTGTTTTTATGCCGGATTCCGATACGAAAATAATATCTTTTGGAACCGATTTTTTTAACCTTAGGGAGTTATTAAAATCAATTTCAAATGTTTTTAAATTGCGGTTGTTCACCCCGATTATTTCGGCGCCCGAATTGAGCGCCATTTTAATTTCTTTTTCGTCATGCGCCTCAACAAGCGCACAAAGTCCGATTGTGCGGGCAGTTGATAAAAAATCGCTTAATTTTTTATCATCTAAAATTGAACATATAAGTAAAATGCAATCGGCGCCAATCAGTTTAGATTCAATTATCTGTTCTTTTGAAATAATAAAATCTTTTCTTAAAATCGGTTTGCCGCTGATTTTTTTAACAAGCCCGATATAAGAATTATCCCCGTGAAAAAAATAAGGCTCGGTTAAAACGGATATGCAGTCAACATCTGCCTCTTTATACTCTTTTGCCGTTTTAGCGGGGTCGAAATCAGCAGCAATCAGCCCTTTTGAAGGAGATGCCTTTTTTATCTCGGCGATTATTTTTATTCCCCCCTCTTGTACAAGAGCCTTTTTAAAGGGAAAATCTTTTTTTATTTGAACTTCTTGAAGTTTTAATTCAAGATTTTTTAAATTTATTTTTTTTACTCTTTCTTTTGTTTTTTCAATAATTTTATCAAGAATATTCATTTTATACTTTTTCTCCGGAGTTAATTATACTAAAAATTAAAGTTTTAGGCTAATTCTCTAAAAAAATTGCTTTTTTTGCGCCTATTTGGTAAAATTTAACCAGATAAACCGAGTTTTGTTTTAGGGAACAAAAATATGTTTGAAAGATTTACCGAAAAAGCAATTAAAGTTATAATGCTGGCGCAGGAAGAAGCCAGACGCTTAGGGCATAATTTTGTAGGCACGGAACAGGTTCTTTTGGGGCTTATAGGCGAAGGAACCGGAGTTGCCGCAAAAACATTAAAATCTATGGGTATTACGATTAAAGATGCGAGAGAGCAGGTTGAAAAAATAATAGGGCGTGGCTCGGGGTTCGTTGCGGTTGAAATTCCTTTTACCCCGCGTGCTAAAAAAGTGCTTGAATTGTCATGGGATGAGGCAAGACAGCTCGGGCACAATTATATAGGAACAGAACACCTTCTTTTGGGCTTGATAAGAGAAGGAGAAGGAATCGGCACGAAAGTTCTTGAAAATTTAGGGGTTGACCTTAATAAATGCAGAAGCAACGTAATTAAACTTTTGGGAGAATCAAGAACAACTCAGGCACAAACAGCAGTTGCGGGCAATATTCAATCAAAGGCGAAAACGCCCTCGCTGGATGAATTCGGCACCGATTTAACTCTTGCGGCGCAGGAGCAAAGGCTTGACCCTGTTGTCGGCAGAGAAAAAGAAATTGAAAGAGTTATTCAAATTTTGGCAAGAAGAACCAAAAATAATCCGATTCTAATCGGAGAGCCGGGCGTTGGGAAAACGGCCATAGCCCAAGGGCTTGCAATGAAGATAGTAAACTCTGAAGTTCCGGATATTTTAGAAAATAAAAAAATTGTTCAGCTTGATATGGGGCTTTTGGTTGCGGGAACAAAATACAGAGGTGAATTTGAAGAACGCTTGAAAAAAATTATGGATGAAATTCGTCAGGCGGGAAACATCATTCTTGTTATTGATGAAATGCACACTCTTATCGGTGCGGGAGCCGCAGAAGGGGCAATAGACGCCGCAAACATTTTAAAACCGGCTTTATCCCGCGGGGAAATTCAAGTTATAGGCGCAACCACGCTTGATGAGTACAGAAAACACATTGAAAAAGATTCCGCCCTTGAAAGACGTTTTCAAATGGTTCTTGTGGAACAGCCTTCGGTTGAAGAAACTATTGAAATTATTATGGGGCTGAGGTCTAAATATGAAGAACACCATAAATTAAAAATATCCGACGAGGCGATAATTGCCGCAACCGAACTTTCGAATAAATATATAACCGAGCGTTTTTTGCCGGATAAAGCAATTGATATTATAGATGAAGCGGCGTCAAGAGTACGTTTAAATGTTTCTAATTTGCCTCCTGAAGGCAAAGAGCTTGAAAAGGAGCTGAAAGCAACAATTAAGCAGAAAGAGGACGCAATAAGGAGCCAAGAATTTGAAACAGCATCTAATCTCAGAAACATTGAAGTTCAAATTAAAGACAAAATCAGAGAGCTTCAAGATGCCTGGAGAAGTTCACAGGAAAGCAACAAACCCGTTGTTGGAGTTGAAGAAGTCGCTCAGGTCATTTCAACCATCACGGGAGTTCCCGTTACAAAAATAACCGAAGGCGAATCGGAAAGACTTCTTAAACTTGAAGAAACTCTCCATACGAGAGTTATAGGGCAAAATGAAGCTGTGATTGCCCTTTCAAAAGCAATCAGACGTGCAAGGGTAGGTTTAAAAAGCCCTAACCGCCCGATTGGAAGCTTTATTTTCTCGGGACCTACGGGCGTCGGAAAAACAGAGCTTGCAAAGGCTCTGGCAGAGGCTGTCTTTGGCTCGGAAGATAATATTGTAAGGGTTGATATGTCCGAATTTATGGAAAAACACTCAACCGCAAAATTAATCGGCTCCCCCCCGGGGTATGTCGGATATGACGATGGCGGGCACATGACCGAGATTATCAGAAAAAAACCCTATTCAGTCGTTCTTTTTGATGAAATTGAAAAAGCTCACCCCGATGTGTTTAATATAATGCTTCAAATATTGGACGACGGGCGTTTAACAGATTCCAAGGGCAGACTTGTAAGTTTTAAAAACACAATTATAATCATGACCTCAAATGTCGGCGCCTCAATGATAACCTCAACCCAAAGGCTCGGTTTTTCCGTTTCAAACGATGATAAAAAAGACAAATACGAAAAACTTAAAGACACCGTTATGGAAGAATTGAAAAAAGCCTTCCGTCCGGAATTTCTAAACAGGATTGACGATATTATCGTGTTTGCTCACCTTTCAAAAGAAGAAATCAGGCAGATTGTAGATTTAATGCTTAAAGATTTATTTAAACGCCTTGATGAAAGAGAGCTTACAATTGAAGTCGGCGATGATGTTAAAGATTATCTTGCAAAAGAGGGTTATAGCGAAGCTTACGGCGCAAGACCCCTAAGGCGTGTAATTCAAAAGAAAATTGAGGATGTTCTTGCTGAAGAAATTTTGACCGGCAGCTATAAACCAAAAGACGCCCTTGTTATGTCTATGGAAGATGAAAAAATAAAAATTACAAAAAAAGAAAACCAATAAAAATTTACAGCCGCTTTTTAAAAAGCTACTGTTAAGTAAGCAAAAAATTAAAGCTTATAAAATTCGATGTTTAATTTTTTCAAGCAGACAAACTATATGGCGGAATTTTTGCAAGCGCTGCCTGCGGGGCTAGCTTCAAGGCGGGTATGTCAGCTTAACCAAAAAGAGCGGATTATTATTTATTTGCTTTTTGCTTCAGGATACCTGTTAAAGCTATATTAAGTTAAAAAGCCCGCAGAATCCGTAATTGATTTATTGCAGGTTAAATCATTGCAGTTATTCATCCCTATTTTTGCGCCACAGATTTCACTTGTAATGTAAGCTGATTGTTTTTAATAAAATTTTAGCAATGCGGGAAAATTACCTTGTTAAACTTAAGAGTACATCCTGAGGATAAACTTCGTTTATATTGCCGTTTGAACCGAAAATAATACAAAATTCCGCTCTGCTTTTGGGTTTTGTCATTCCAAGATCGTCAAACGATAATGAAATTTCAATTGTGTCTTTATAAGCATAGTTTACTTTTCTTATAAGCTGCACATGCCACATTCCGCCGTAGCTTGCTTTTAAAAGCTGGGGAGGAATAATTTCATGCTCGTTAAACGAAAATTTAAGTTCATATGCAAATTGGTTCGCAAGAACCGGAAAAGTGTTTTCTGTTTTTGAAGCGATTCTGACAGGTGAAGTTACGACTTCATTTTCAGGCTTAAAATAGATATAGACTTGATTTTTGATAAAGTATTTTGAATTTGCAAGGTTATTTTTATTAAGTTCAAATTTAAAATAAAGGTTGTTTTCATCGTTGCCAAAAAATATCCCCTTTAGGGTTTTTTTGGCAGAAAATGTCGGAGAGTCTGGAAGAAAAATATAGCCCGCATCAATCCATGAGTTTAAATTAGGGTCGTTTAATCCGTCTATAATCGGGGTGATATATTTTCGTGGCTGTCTTACGGGTTTTCCGATAATGGAAGTTAGCGGAATATCGAGGTGTTTTGGGGGTTGTTTATCAAGAAATTTGTAAACATTTTTAAGATGCGCCCTGAATAAAAAGTCGAAAATATGGTCGTTTGAGGACTCGTTCGGCTCCCCCAGCCACCAGAGCCAGTCGGAACCTTCCGCAACAAACATTTCTTCTTTTGCAAGAGCAATTTTTTTCCTTGTTTCTTCTTCGACATCAAAAGAAAGCTCGCTTATAAAGCTTTCAAGATCGTTTCTTGTTTTGTTAAGATATGCCCAAGCAAGGTTTTTTGTCGGCTCCCCTATCCAAAGGTCAAAATTCCTGTTAATCCAGCTTCCGGAGGCTATATCGCCAAGCGGTTCGGGTTTTACTTTAGATGTAAAATCGCTTAATAAAACGGTTTCTAAAGTGTCGTCATTTTCAATTAATCCATAAAGGGTTTCAAGAAATTCATCCCCGTCGTTTTGATAGCTTTCCCAACAATTTTCCCCGTCCATTGCAATTGTTAAAAGGTGTTCCTGTTTGGGAGAAAATTGAAGTTTATTTTGAACCGTTTTTATTTTTTCATAAAAGTCGTTAGCTGCAATTTTTCCGTCATAGTTTCCGTATCCAAACCCAACTATATTCGCAAAAAATGAATCCGCAAACACTATGTTTAAATTGCCTATGGAATAGTTTAAGCACAATTCAAAAGGTTCTTCAAGGTTCCCTTCAAAATCTCTCAAAAATTCTTTTTTAATCGTGTTTGATAAAATGCCCTCATCTGTTACCGTCCATTGTATGCCCAGCTCGTTTAACATATCAACGCTTTTTCTGCTTATGCAATGTTCGGGCAGCCAAACTCCGCAGGGGCGCTTGCCAAAAACTTTTTCAAAATAATTAAGGGCTTTTGCCGTTTGTTCTTTTGCATCATCCGCAAGAAGAGGGTTTGAAGGGGGCAGATTTTCGCTGTATGAATATTCCGAAGCGTTTATATCAAGCAAAAGAGGAATAATCGGATGATAAAAAGGGCTTGTTGATATTTCAATCCTTTTTTCATCTTGAAATTTTTTATATGCAGGAATAATTTTTTTGATTATATCGGATTGAATTTCAAAAATATCAAGCCGGTCCTGATAAGTATAATTTTTTTGTTTTTCCGATAGTTCTTTAAGTTTCGGATAAATTGAATAAAACTTTTTGTCTATCCAGCATAAAGTATAGTTTGCAATAATATCAAAATATTCCTGAACCGTGAAATCGTTTGGGGAGATGTCGTCTTTAGAGTATCTTTTATTGTACAATTCGGCATAATATCCCCTTTTTAAAATCATTGTAGAATAGTTAATATCAAAGAAATATTGAAGAATAAAATTTTTGTCAAGTTCGCCTAAATCGTCGTCTTTAGTAACCAAAAGTCTGGAGTTAAGGTCATGAGCCCCTTTTGAATATCTTTCGATTGAGCTTATAAGAGCGGGGGAAAAATTGAAATTTAATTTAATTTTTTTATGCTCTTCACATCTTAAAAGCATATCAAGGTAATCTTTTGAGGCATGGAGCCTTACCCATGGCATAATAAAATCTTCATTAAATTTTTCCTGATAAACCGGTTGATGAAAATGCCAAATAAAAGCTAAGTTTAATTTTTTTGCCATTAGTACCTCGGCACTAATTATATCATAATTTATTTCTTATTCAAAATACGACGGATTAATTATCAACCACTGGTAAGAACCCTCTCTTTCAGGCAATTCCGTAACAAAAAGCCCTCCGTATTTTCCCTTTTGAGCAAACAGTATGCCTTGGCTTGAAAGCTCCTTTACCGCCCTTTTTATAGTTGAGGTGCTCGTATTAAATTTTTTTGCAAAATCTTTTATTGAAGGAATTCTGTCCCCCGCCTCATGATTTTTTAAAATATAGCTTTTAATGCTTTTCAAAGCCGATTCCCATTTATATGAAGAAACATCTTTTTTGTTGTATAAGCTTTTTTCATGGTTCTGCCCGTCTTGAATATAAATTGAGCCGTAACTCCCTCTTCTTGAAGAGATAATTTTATCTCTTCTCAGCTCTTTCATCGCACTGTTAACCGTTCTTACACTGACTTTGAACATTTTTGAAAATTCTTGATTAGAAGGAATCCTGCCCCCTATCGGACAATTTTCTCTTATAAATTCTTTTATTTTTTCTTTTATAATGCTTACAAGACCGGCGTTTTTAAAATTCGAAACATAGGCTTTTTCTTTATCTGTTAATTTAATTTTTGCATTTAAAATTAAATGGGTTTCTTTTTTATGAACTTCCTTTTTTAAAATTCCTTCAAAAATAAGTTCGTATAAAGCTTTCCTTATTAAATTTGAAGAAGTTTTAATTTCATTTGAAAGGCTTGAAATTTTGGGGATAATCTCCCCTTCTTTAAAATCATGTTTAATTAAATATTTTTTTATCTCAACTAAAACTCTGTCTTTTTTTGAGGGAGGCTTAATTTTTTCTTTTGAATTGTCCGATATTACCGTGCCTTTTGATTGTTTCGAATAAAAATATCCTAAAGAACATGCATTGTTCAGGGCGTTTTGGACAGTGGATGCGGAAACTTTTAAATAACTTGATATTTCTTCTTTTGAAGGAATAAAATCTCCCGTTTCCGCAATGTTGTTTTCTAAAAGATATTTTCTGAATTCTATAAGCCAATAAAAAACCGATTCTTCTTTTGAAATTTTTGAATCGAAATCAAATTGCATATTAAAAGCTTCTTTTAGGGAAATTTTTTTCATGGCTAAAATCAGTTTCTTGCAACTATTCTTTTTAAATACTCTCCATAGGCATTTTTAAAATCTTTTGCAAGGTCGGACAACTCTTCTTTTGTGATAAAGCCCATTCTGTATGCAACTTCTTCCACACATGCTATTTTCATTCCTGTTGTGATTTCCATTGAAGATACAAAATTGCTTGCCTGAAGAAGGCTTTCGGTTGTTCCTGTATCAAGCCAAGCAAAGCCCCTGCCTAAAATTTCAACCCTTAATTTCCCTTTGCTTAAATAAATTTTATTTAAATCGGTTATTTCAAGTTCCCCTCTTTTTGAAGGTTTAAGGGATTTTGCGTATTCTGTTACTTGATTGTCATAAAAATAAAGCCCTGTTACCGCAAAATCGGATTTCGGATTTTTGGGTTTTTCTTCAATTGAAATGGCGTTTCCTTTTTTGTCAAATTCAACAACTCCGAACCTTTCCGGATCTTTTACCCTGTATCCGAAAACGGTTGCCCCTTCTTTTCTCATGCCGACCATTTTTAACATTGAAGAAAAACCGAAGCCATGAAATATGTTATCCCCCAAAATTAGGACAACAGGCTCATTATTAATAAATTCTTCCGCAACAAGAAAACTGTCTGCTATGCCTTTCGGAGTTTCTTGAACCGCATAAGAAAAATTAACATTCAGCCTTTTGCCGTCCCCTAAAACTCTTTTGAAATTATCTATGTCATAAGGGTTTGAAATTATTAAAATATCCCTTATATTAGCAAGCATAAGGGTTGTAATCGGATAATAGATCATCGGTTTATCAAAAACCGGAAGAAGAATTTTAGAGATTGGAAGGCTCGCAGGATAAAGCCTTGTGCCTGAGCCTGCCGCAAGGATTATTCCCTTCATTGCGTGTTTTCTTTCTCTTTTGCAAGTTTTTCTCTTACTTTTTGTTCAATCTCGTTTAAAATATCAGGGTTTTCGGATAAATATTCTTTTGATTTATCTCTCCCCTGCCCTAATTTTTCATTATTATAGCTAAACCATGCGCCGGATTTTTTAATGATATCCATATTAACGGCAACATCTAAAATATTGCCTATTGCGGAAATTCCCTGTCCGTAAACTATATCAAATTCGGCTATTCTAAAGGGAGGAGCAACTTTATTTTTGACGACTTTAACTCTTACTCTGTTGCCTATGTCTTCTCCGTCTTTATTTTTAACCCCTTCAATTCTTCTTATGTCAAGCCTGACTGATGCATAATATTTAAGCGCATTGCCTCCGGTTGTTGTTTCCGGATTTCCAAACATCAGGCCGATTTTTTGCCTCAGTTGGTTTATAAAAATTATAGTCGTATTTGTTTTGCTGACAATAGCGGTTAATTTCCTTAAAGCCTTGCTCATTAACCTTGCTTGAAGCCCCATTTGCTGTTCATCCATTGCTTTTTCAATTTCTGCTTTTGGAACAAGCGCAGCAACGGAGTCTATAACGATAACATCAATTGCGCCCGAACGCACAAGTTCTTCGGCAATTTCAAGCGCCTGCTCGCCCGTGTCCGGTTGAGAAATTAAAAGCTCATCCACATTTACACCCAAGTTTTTTGCATACTCGGGGTCAAGCGCATGTTCTGCGTCTATAAAAGCGGCAATTCCGCCTTTTTGCTGAGCTTGTGCTACTATATGCTGTGCGAGCGTAGTTTTCCCCGACGACTCGGGACCGTAAATTTCTATAATTCTGCCTCTTGGAACTCCGCCTATGCCAAGCGCAATATCAAGGGCAAGGGCACCTGTCGGGATACAATCCACATTAACTGCGGGTCTGTCCCCAAGCTTCATAATGGAGCCCTTCCCAAAATCTTTTTCAATTTTATCAAGCGCCATTTTTAAAGCTTTATCTTTTCCGGCTTTGATTTCATCCGCCGTTTGAGCTTTTGTTTCATCTGCCATAAATTTTTATCCTCTATACACAAATTCAAAAACATTATATAATAAATTTTATGAAAACCATAACACTTAACAATTTTGAAATAGGCGGAGGCAAATTAACCGTTTTAGCCGGACCTTGCGCAATGGAATCAAAAGAAATATGTTCAATTACATGTAAAAAATTAAAAGAGATTACAACCAAACTTGATATAAACTATGTGTTTAAAGTTTCTTTTGATAAGGCGAATCGCTCTTCATTAAATTCTTACAGGGGGCTTGGGGTTGAGCGCGGGCTTGAAATTTTAAAAGAAATTAAACAGGAATATGATGTTCCCATCGTAACGGATATCCATGAAACTTATCAGGCGCAATTAGCGGCGGATGTTGCGGACATTATACAAATTCCCGCCTTTTTATGCCGCCAGACAGACCTTGTTGTTGCGGCTGCTAAAACGGGAAAAATTGTTAATATTAAAAAAGGTCAGTTTTTATCTCCGTATCAAATTGACTCAATTGCAAAAAAAATCCTTGAAACGGGAAACGATAAAATTTTAATAACCGAAAGGGGCGCAAGTTTCGGATATAATAATTTAGTTTGCGATATGAGAGGGATTCAAATAATACAGGATATGGGCTATCCTGTTATATTTGACGCCACTCATTCGGTTCAAATTCCCGGAGGGAAAGGAGAAAGCTCCGGAGGAGAAAGAAAATTTGTTCCTCTGCTTGCAAGAGCCGCCGTTGCTGCGGGGGCTAAGGGCTTATTTTTTGAAATTCACCCAAACCCTAAAACTGCCCTTTGCGACGGAGATAATATGCTTTGTCTTGATGAAGCTGAAAAATTATTTGTTACATTAAATAAAATTTTTAAGGTAGTTAACTAATGCTTGATTTAAATGCGCAATATGAAGTTATGTCTTTTTCGGTCGGCGACACTAAGGCGGGGACGAAAATGGGCAAATTACAGTTAAAAAATAAAACAAATGAAACGCTTCTAAACTGTGTTTTATGGGAAGAAACGTTAAACAGACTTGACAGCGCTTTATTTAAGACGGGCAACATAGTTAAAATATTAACCGCAACTTACAACGAAAAATTTAATAACTGCCTTGTTAACAATATGGAATTACTGGTTGAAGCAAAATCGGGGATTGAAAAAGAAGAAGCACTTGAGCTTTATAACAGCATAATTAAGACCATAGAAGGCTTTAAGGACGTAAAATTAAAAGAATTTACAAAATCCGTTCTTGAGGAAAATAAAAAGATTTTAATGATAGCTCCGGCTGCAAAAGTTATGCACCATAATTATGCGGGCGGGCTTCTTGTTCATATAAGCGAATGTATTGACTTTGCTCTTGCCGTTTATCCTGTTTTATTTAAACAAATTGACAAAGATACTCTTTTATCCGCCTGCATATTGCATGATATAGGAAAATTATTCGAATATGAAATAGACACTAAAACAGGTTTTGTGGAATATTCAAGCACTTTTCAAAAAGATTGGATATCCCACTCTCAATACGGGTTTTCATTATGCATGGCAAACAATCAGCCTATGGTGGCAAAGATGATTGCCGCTCACCATGGAAGAACCGATTGGGGCGCAATGATTGACCTAGGAGAAAAAGACCTTGAAAACTTTTATTATATAGTTCACCACATAGACGACCTTTCGGCAAAATTCGGAAGAACAAGCGTCAATGACTTATAGAAGGGAAATTTAATGAAAAAAACTTTATTAATTTTATGCTTTATTTTAGCTTTTACATCACATGTCTTTGCCTATCAAATAACTGCGGGAGCCAAAACAAAAAGGATTCCCGCCGGAACAAAACTTGAGCTTAAAATGGCAAATTCGGTTTCCTCGGGTAAAGTTTCCGTCGGAGATATGTTCAGCGCATATTTAACAAGAGATGTCAGAACTCAAACCGTTATGATTCTTCCAAAAGGCACGGTTATTCGCGGGAACATTGTAAAAATTGTCGAACCAAAATTGTTGTCCCGCTCGGGAGCGTTATTTTTGAATTTTGACCATGTTGTTGCGCCCAATGGTTCTCATATCCCTGTGAATGCCGGTCTTATCGGCACATTTAGTTTAAATGACGAAGGGGGTATCAAAGGGGGCGGAAATTACGGCGCGGCCGTTAAAGAAAATGCGGATAAATCCGGCAAAATTGTTAAAAAAGCGGTAAACTGGGGAGTAACATCCGGAGAAGATTTATTTAAAGGAGGCAAATATCTTATAACTCCGTTTTCTTCTGTCGGGGGCGTCTTTGCGGGCGGAGGATATTTTGTAGGTTCTTCGATTGGGGATTTGTTTCATAAAGGGAAAAGCGTTGAAATTCCTAAAGGGCAGGTTTTTAACGTAGTTTTAACAGAGCCTTTGGATATACCTATCAGTGAATAGTTTAGAAAATATAAAAAACATTTTAATAAAAAAGAGGCTTAAGCTCTCTGTCGGGGAATCTTGTACGGGCGGGCTCATAAGCTCTTTTTTGACAGACATCGACGGCGCTTCCGAGTTTATTGAAATTAATTTTGTTACATACTCCGAGTATGCCAAAATAAAATTTTTGAGTGTTGAAAAACATATTATTGATGAATTCGGGGTTGTTTCAACTGAAACCGCTTGCGCTATGGCAAAAGGGCTTTTAAAGTATTCGGGGATATCAATTTCGACAACCGGATATGCGGGGGATAACAGGGGAGATTCAAAAAACCCTAAAGGCACGGTATATTTTGCATTCGCATATAAAGATAAAATAAGCGCGCATAAATATATTTCAAATAAAACGGAAAGAAAAGAAATTAAAAAAGACATGGCTCTTTATGTTCTCCAATCTTTTGAAAATTTCCTAACGGGTCTTTTCGGCTAGTTCTTATATGGGTTTTCAAAACGGTTATTAAGGGTTATTTATAAACTTATGAAAGCCGTATTTTTTGATATAAAACCAAGCGAACGGGAATATTTAGAAAAACATTCCGTGGAAACGATTGAAAGCTATTTTTATAAAGACAGCCTGAACCCCAACCGGCATGTGCCCGTTGAAATATCAGACGCAGAAATTATTTCCGTTTTTATAGATTCAACCGTTACAAAAAACGTTATGGAAAAATTTCCCAACCTGAAATATATAATTTTAAGAAGTGTGGGTTATTCCCATGTAGACTTATCTTTTGCAAAAGAAAGAGGGATAAGCATTTTTAATGCGCCCCATTACGGTGATTATTCAATTGCGGAATACACTTTTGCGCTTCTTCTTGCCGTTTCAAGAAAAATAGCAAAGGCTTCAAGAGATGTTAAAGAACAAACGGTTGTTGATGAAGAGTATCAAGGAATTGAATTAAATAAAAAAACAATAGGAATTGTGGGGCTTGGCGCCATAGGAAAAAAAGTTGCCGAAATTGCAAAAAGTTTTTCTATGAATGTAATTTATCATGATATAAAAAAAGAGGAAGGGTATAATTACACATCTTTTGATGAATTATGCAGACAATCCGATATAATAAGCATAAATTGCCCCCTAAATTCCAAAACCCTTTATATGTTTGACAGAAACCGTTTTGAAACAATGAAAAACGGAGTAATCATAATAAACACGGCACGCGGAGAAATTATTAAAACAACGGATTTATATGACGCCCTTTTAAATAAAAAAGTTGCTTTTGCGGCTCTTGATGTTGTCGAATGCGAGAATATTTTTTTAAGGGAGGAAAACAACAAAATCGATATTAATTCCGTTAAAGAAAATTGCCTTAAAAATTATTACGTAACGAGAAAACTTTTAAATATGCAAAATGTGATAATAACTCCACATATAGCCTATAACACCAAAGAAGCACGGCAAAGGATATTAGAAATCACGGTTGAAAATTTAATTTCTTCAACAAAGTTTACAAATAGCGCTAAAAACCTTGTTTTGGTATAATTCCTTTTATGGAAGAATTATCAAAATATATAGAACACACCCTTTTAAAACCTGACGCCACAGAAGATGATATAATTAATCTGGCTAAAGAGGCAATTAAGTATAATTTTTTGGGTGTTTGCGTAAATCCGATTTATGTTAAACTCGCCCGCAAAATTATAAATTCCGCAAACGCAAACACTAAAGTTGTCTGTGTTGTTAATTTTCCTCTGGGAGCAAACAAAATAAGCACAACCTTAGCACAGATAAAAGAAGCGATAGACGATGGGGCGGATGAAATCGACACGGTAATTAACATAGGGCTTATTAAAGCAGGAAATTACAAACAGGCGGCAGACGAGCTTATCCTCCAAAAACAGGCTGTGGGGGATAAAATTTTAAAAGTAATATTAGAAACGGATCTTCTAACTCAAGCTGAAATAAAAGTCGCCTGTCTGAACTGTGTAACCGCCAATGTTGATTTTGTTAAAACTTCAACCGGTTTTGTTAAAAACGGAGCCGGAGCAACGGTTGAAAATGTAAGATTGATGTATCAAACGGTTTCCAAAAAAGGCATTAAAATCAAAGCTTCAGGCGGCATAAAATCAAAATTGTCTGCGCTGGATTTAATAAATGCGGGCGCAACCAGACTCGGCACAAGTTCCGGTGTTCAATTAATCAGATAAAGGAATAACTATGGATAAAATCACAATACGCTCAGACAGAAGCACGGATTACAATTTTATATACAAAGGCGAAGAGCAAATCCTCAAAGCGGGGAGCGTTATAAGCATTGCAAACGGCTTAAACGATGTTGTTTTGCCAACGGTCGCAATGAAAATTATGAACAATTTAATTGTTATTAAGGAAGATGTAAAATAATGAATGAAGAAAAAATTATTATTACAATAACCGGTCAGGACAAAACAGGAATAGTTGCAAGGATATCTTCCGTGTTATCGGAGAATACAATTAACATTGAAGATATCAAACAAACAATCATGCAGGACTACTTTGTTATGATTATGCTCTGCAATATTTCAAATTCAAAAGAACCATTCAGTACAATTAAAACCCGCCTTGAAGAAACCGCAAAAGAAATCGGCATGACAGTTTGGGTACAGAGAAAAGAAATTTTTGACAGAATGCACACAATATAGGACAAGGCTTAATGGGCTTAAATTTTGATGTAAAAAACGTTATAGAAACAATTGAGATGATAAAAGTACATCATCTTGATATAAGGACGGTTACGCTGGCCTTAAGCCTTAGGGATTGCTGTTCTAACGACACAAAAACAACTGCCGATAAAATTTATAATAAAATTACAAAATATGCAAAAAACCTCTCGAAATTTGCGGCTCAGCTTGAAGAAGAATATTCGATTCCAATTATTAATAAAAGAATAGCCGTTACGCCGATTTCAATCATAGCCGAATCTATTGATAATCCCGATTTTGTTTATATTGCAAAAACACTTGATAAAGCGGCGGAGGATGTCGGGGTAGATTTTTTAGGCGGATATTCCGCACTTGTCGAAAAAGGGTGTACCGAAGGCGACAGAAACTTTATGGCTTCAATTCCCGAAGCGTTGGCTTCAACAAAAAGAGTATGCGCTTCGGTCAACCTCGCAGGTTCAAAAGCGGGGATAAACATGGTCGGGGTTTATAAAACCGCTGAAATTATAAAGAAAACATCAAAGCTCACCAAGGATAAAGACGGGATAGGGGCGGCAAAATTCGTTTGTTTTTGTAATTCCGTAACGGATAATCCATTTATGGCGGGTGCTTACTGCGGGGTAAACGAGCCCGAATGCGCTTTAAATGTCGGGGTTTCAGGCCCCGGGGTCGTGAGATGGGCAATTGAGAATATGCCAAAAGACGCTGATTTAGGCGAAGTCGCAAATGTTATTAAAAAAACCGCCTTTAAAATTACGACAACGGGTGAGCTTATCGGACGCGAACTTGCAAAAAGGCTTGATGTGCCTTTCGGGGTAATTGACCTTTCTCTTGCGCCGACACCGGCAAAAGGGGACAGTATTGCGGGAATTTTTCAGGCAATGGGGCTTTCTGACGCCGGTGCCCACGGCACAACGGCGGCGCTTGCTATGTTAAATGATGCGGTTAAAAAAGGCGGCATAATGGCTTCAAGCTATGTCGGAGGGCTATCGGGCGCTTTTATTCCTGTGTCTGAGGATGCGGGAATGATTGAAGCGGCAAAAAAGGGAGCCTTAACTATTGATAAGTTGGAAGCTATGACAAGTGTTTGCTCGGTTGGGCTTGATATGATTGCAATTCCGGGAGATACTCCCGTTTCGTCAATTGCGGGCATGATAGCGGATGAAATGGCTATCGGGATGATAAACAAAAAAACAACAGCAGTAAGAGTAATTCCCGTTTGGGGTAAAAAAGCGGGCGAGTGGGTTAAATTTGGCGGACTTCTCGGAGAAGCTCCAATTATGAAAATGAACAACTCGGATTCTTCCGTTTTTATTAACCGTTTGGGAAGAATTCCTGCCCCGATTCACAGTCTTAACAATTAATAGGAGAAGTTATATGAAAAAGTACAGAATAGGCGTAGATGTCGGCGGAACGAACGTTAAACTTGCACTTGTCGATTTAAACGGTAAAATTGTTTATTCAAATACTACCCCGACACGAGCCGATTTGGGATATGAACACTCAATTACAAATATAAAAAATGCCATTGAAGAGCTCATGAAAGAAACAAGCACCGATAAAGATTTAATTGAAGCTATCGGGTTTGGTTTCCCCGGGCAAATAGATTATCAATCGGGCATTGTAAGGCTTTTGCCCAATATGCCGGGGTGGGTTGAAATTCCCGTTGCAAAAATAATGGAAGATAAATTCGGCATTCCGACCAGACTCGATAACGATGTCCGTGTTGCAACGCTTGGAGAATTAAAATACGGTGCGGGCAAAGGGTGTCAAAACCTTGTATGTATAACAGTCGGCACGGGAATAGGCTCGGGGCTTGTATTTAACGGAAAATTAATCAGAGGAGCCAAAAACGCTGCGGGTGAAATCGGACATATAAAATTAACCATGGGTAACGGACCTATTTGCGGGTGCGGCGATTACGGATGTTTTGAGGCTTATGCCTCCGGACCTGCTATTGTGGCTGAAGCAAAAGAATACATCAAAGGCGGGAAATCTTCTAAATTTAAAGAGCTTGCAACCGAAGAGTTAAGCCCTTATATAGTAGCGCAGGCCGCAATTCAAGGGGATGCCGTTGCAAAAAGGATTTATTCTAAAATGGGTGAAATTATAGGGCTTGGGCGTACCTCCGCCGTCAACCTTCTAAACCCTGAACGGGTTATTATAGGGGGCGGGGTTGCAGACGCCGGAGATATTTTATTTAACCCGATTAAAGAAACAATTGCAAAACGTGCTATGCCTATTCAGGCGGCTTCTGTTGAAATTGTCCATGCAGAGCTTGGAAACACGGCAGGCGTTATTGGCGCAAGCCTTCTTATTGAAAGTTAATTATATCGGTTGTACATAACGTTAAAACACTTAATCAGCGGACTTAGGGGACAAAAACAATAACCTTTACTTTAAAGCTGCTATGACATACAATAAAAATAAAAAACTTTAAGGTTTACATGTATAAAAAACAGAAGTCTTTAAAAACATTTCTGACATCAAATCCGTATAATTCCGAATTATTTTCAAGAAACGCAATGAATACAATTATAAGGGCGCTTCTTGAGCCTGTTGCGAACAAAAATATAAATGCTTTAATGTTTACGAGATTAAAGAATAAAGAAGGAATTGACGGGCTGATAAAGCGGCTTGAATATTGCAACAATGTTGAAATTATTGATGTTTTAAACCCTTCAGTTTTAATCAAAGACGATTATATCGAAATTGAATTTTTAATCCTTACTTCGGCAAGATATAATTTTGTCCTGATATGGGATTATTCTTCGGATGCGGGAAAAAAATATACAAAAGTGTTTTTCCTTGCCAATTCCAGCAGGGTTAATGACGCTTATGAGATTTTACAAAATAATTTAAACATGAATTACAGGGAAAAATTTTACAGGCATAAACCCGAACGACGTGAAAACGAGATTTTAAACGAAGCTTTTTTTAACGTTATAAAAAAATTAAATTTGAATATGGAAGAAAACTTCTATAAAACAAATTCCGATTTTACCGATTTAAAAGAAAAAGACAACATGGCGGATAAAATCAGAGAAACAAGCCATGAAATTAAAAACCAGCTTTCTATTCTTGATATCTATACAAGACTAATCGAAAAACAAGCCGGATTAAATAAATATGTAAATATTATGAAAAAGGCATACAACGCAATCGGGGTCAGTTTAAACGAATTGAGAAATCTTGAAGAACCCGTTATAAAAGAAATAATTTTGCAGGATATTATTCAAGACTCTTTAAAAATGCTCAAAGAAGTTGCCGCACAAAACAGAAACAAAATTGCATTTGATAAAAAATATAATTTTGACATAAAAGTTAAAGCGGACGAAAACAAACTGTTGTCGGTTTTTAATAATATAGTAAAAAACGCAAATGAAAGCACCACGAAAGATACTATTACTTTTGAGTTGAACCTTGATAAACATTCGGTTTCAATTGATATAAAAAACCATGGCGCTCCTATTCCTGTCCAAAATCAAAAAAAAATTTTCGACAAAGGTTATACCACCAAATTAAAAGGCGCAGGAATCGGGCTATACTCATGTAAAAAGAATATCGAAGCTTTCAGGGGCAAGCTTGAGCTTGTAAATTCTAACCGTAAAGAAACTGTTTTTAGAATAACTTTACCTTTGATTTAGTTTGATATATAATAAACTTGTCTGCGGGAGTAATTCAGTGGTAGAATGCAACCTTCCCAAGGTTGACGTCGCGAGTTCGATCCTCGTCTCCCGCTCCATTTTTAAAAGAGCCACAAAAGGCTCTTTTTTAATGCATTTACACCTATTTTAAATTTCAGAAAAATACCCCATTTTTACCTCAAACTGGTGAAAAAATTTCTTAATATTACTGGGTTTTGACCACATGCCTGAAATCCGGTATTTATATATGTTTTAGCAAAAATAGACGAAAATCACCTCTGAAAACCCTTGTCCTGCAACCGAAACGATGAATTTGGGAGCAGGATTTATTAAATGCGATTATTATTTCTTTATGAATAAAAATAAAGGAGATAAAACTATGGAAAATTTATTTAATGAAAAAACTGAAACACCTATTAAAATTGGTGATGAGAAAGCGGTTTTAGATAAGGTAATCGAATTATGTTTACAAGGAAAAAAGTGCTTATCCTTTCTTGGGTATTATTTTTTTCAAGAATATCTTTTTTATGAATTATTATTTAAACACGCAAGTTTAATAATTGAAGAAAAATTTAGATTTGAAAACTGTTCTAAAATTATTCAAGCAGTAAAATATATATCACAATGGAAACTGTATTTTAACATATTTGATGCAGTTTTTTACAAATCCATTAGTGAAGAAATTAATAAAATAAATCCGGACTATATTTTCTTTGATTCAACAGATTTTATTGCTTTTAAAAGGGAAGATTTTCAAAATATTCTAAAGGGTCTGAAAATACCAATCTTTTTCATAAAAACTTGCTTTGAAGAAGAAATTGTTGAGAAACTTGAAAAGAAAAAACTCCCCAAACTTGACAGAGCTGCAGTGGATTTTATTATTGATTTTGTTGATAAAAATGTAAAAATAGACATTATTTTACCGGCACCAAAGGAAGAAACCGAAATTGAAAAAACAGGAATATATACAAGAAGAAAAAGAATTTTAAGCGAAAATTTTAAACTTAAAGATGGATGCAAAAGCCTGATAGTTGGCGATATAGAATTTTATATCCCTGAATACTTTAACAAAAAGACCATAATAAACGAAGATGTAAAAACATGGGAAATGATTTTTATGAGCATATTTTCAGAAGAAATTTCTCAAGGCTTAAAAGAAGCAAATGAATATATTTTAAATTCGATAGATTTTTCAAAAATAAATCGAGGTGAGCTATGAAACTGACACAATTTGAATATGAAATTTTAAAAGACATAATTGCAGGAGCTCGGTATAAAGATATTGCTAAAAAGCTTGGAACAAGTGAAACAAAAGTTTTAGCAGTTGTAAATATGTTGCACTGCAGATATAAGGTATGTAATAGGCTTGAATTAGTCGAAAAAGTTGACCTTAAAAATATCAAAATCAAAGAAAGAAAAAACAAGATTAAAACAGGTTTTAAAAAAATTTCACAGTGGGAGCTATATATTGGCAATACAACTTTAAATATTTGCGAATACCTGTATATCTTGCCCCTGTACTTGGCGATTCAGCAATCAATACATATTTAGCCTCTTTATGCTCAATTAGATATTGTCTAAGATTATCACACCTTATTTCGGGAGCTTTAGCGGAAATATCACTATCATCATATTGCACCTAAAGATTAAAGATATTTCCTTTAGAATTAAAGCTTTTTACTTTATCAATAAACTTATCAACATCTTTTTCAAAACTAACCATATTACACCTCTCTTAATCTTCATTTACTACTATAAAGCAGATAATTAACCGCTAAACATGAACTCATAGGACTATTATATGCTTTTAAAACAGAAAATACAAGATATTTACACTCTATTGTTTCGTTAATTTAAATAAAAAAATCATTTATTATTAAATAGAGGGCAAAATAGTGAATAATACTGATATCAAGAAGCTATTAGGCGGTAGGATTAGAGAACTGAGAGAGAAGAAGAAACTTACTCAAGAGAAATTAGCTGAGAAGATTAATATTGGGCAAAGAAATTTAAGCAAGATTGAATGCGGCAATATCTTTGTATCAGCAAAAACTCTTGCTAAAATCATTGAAGCATTAGAGGTTAAGCCTGAAGAACTATTTACCTTCAAAGATGTTCAAGACAAAGAGGTCTTGAAACAAGAATTAATTAACGCCATTCAAAATGAATCAGTAGACATCAATATGCTTTATTCTTTCTATTCAATAATAAAATGATATAATCATTTTAATTGGGAGAGGAACTTAAACATCATATCTAATAAAAGTAAATTTAATAGGCGTAAGCAATTAATTAAGCTTGTTTAATTTCATATTGCAAATAATATCAAGTACTATATGCAAATTATAAAACGGAATACTATAACACAAGATTAAAAAACCCTAAATACGGGCAAGGTAAATACAGAAAGCCCAAAGGTCAGCCTTCAAAATTATTTAGACCACTTGATTTAAGTATAGAAACATTGAAAGACCCTGTATATAATAATTACAGAGGGTGATAAAAAGGCAATTAAAGCAGTTCAGGAGGGGTTTAATTGCATTTCTCTAAGTGGTGTGTGGAATTAAAAGCAAAAAATAAAGACAGATAAGACCGACTATGAAATAGAAGCGAGCCATAATATCATTAGTTCAATTCAACCTAAAGTGTTAAATGAAACTATATTTGGCAAAGGTACGGAAAGCTGCAACGGAATGATTGAAAGATGGCTATTCTGTTGTAGTGAATACTTAGAAACGGGTATTTTACTAAATACTGATTCAGAATATGATATTTTAGACTTTATTAATCCTTGTAATAAAATATTTGATGAGTACGAGCCTTGTGAAAAAGATGGCAAATTATCTAAAATGTTCTATTTATCTAAAGAGGCACACCAAAAATTTCAGGAAGTATCTAAACGTATTGCAGATATAAAAAAGAGTGAAAAATTAATGGATATTGAAAAAACATACATTGAAAAGCAAAAAAGCTATATAGCACGCTTTGCAATGATTTTACACGCTTTGCACAATGTATCAAAAGATGAAATTTCACTTGAAACTGTCAACAAGGCTTTACATTTGAGTAAGTATTTTATAGACACATTCAGACACACCATAGACCATAAAATTGCCTATGATAAGCTAGAAACACATACTCTTAATTATCTGAGAAATAAAAACTTAAAAATAATCTCTCCGACTGCTTTATATAAAAACAATCGCTCAAAGTTTAAAACAGCTCAAAATGCGGGGAATACCCTTGAAAGCCTAGCAAGAAAAGGATACGGACGACTAATTAAAGCCTCAAACGGTTGTAAATTCATTTTTTATAATGGTTAAAATTTTTGTGCCATAACGGAATATAAGAAAATAAAAGCTAAAAACGTAAAAAATAGTAATAATTAAAGACATATTAAAATCGCTAAATTACAACCTATGCACCTTCTGCAATTTTATCAAATCTTGCAGACGTCTTAAAATGGGAATGGTAACCGATTATAAAATAGCTGAACAAGCCTGTAATGCTTTAAAGGCTAACAAAAGGTAAACCTTTATCAGAACGTACGATTCACAACCATATGGGAACAATATGTTCAATTCTATCAACTGCCCTTAAATGGAATGTTATTACAGATAACCCTATGAAAAGAATTGATATGAAAAAAGCACGCAGAGCGGAAGCTAAATACTATGACGATACACAGATTACAGAAATGTTGAAAGCATTAACCTGTGAGCCTTTAACATTAGTTACAATGGTATATCTTTCCATTGATGTCGGTTTAAGACGAGGCGAGTTGACTGGCTTAACTTGGAATGATATTGACTTTGAAAAATCACAAATAAGTATAAACAAGCAAAGACACTATGTTGTAGGCTATGGAACTATTAAAGATAAACCAACAACTTGAACAACGCTTAAAACTCGGTACAGCGTGGAAGAATGAACCTTATGTATTCGTTCTTGAGACGGTACCCCGATAAGTCCGAACCTGCCCTATAAATGGTTTGTGAGTTTCTTAGAAAAACACAATTTGCCAAAGATAACATTTCACCAATTAAGACACACAAACGCAAGCACACTAATTGCCTCGGGTGAAGATACAGTAACCGTAAGCGGTAGATTAGGACATGCCGATAAAAACATTACGCTAAACACATACTCACACCTGATAAAGACAAAAGAGACACAAGTTGCAAGCAAAATGGATGAATTTTACAAGAAGTTAAAAGCAATTTAGCTTAAATAAAGCTTAAAGTCTTAAACGCTTGCTTGGAATAATACAAAAGCCATGATAAAGTCATAAAATACCGGACTTTTAAAAAGGGACTATTTAGGGACTAATTTTACAAAAAGTCCCTAAAAAATACCACTGAACATTAAAACAGGAAGTCGTGAAAACTTAACAATATTTAAATCTGCGACCAAATGTTAAAGATTACAAAAAACATTTTTAGGTATTCAATCCTCGTCTCCCGCTCCATTGTAAAAAAAGAGTTTCAGGCGTTATGAAGCTTTTTTGTATGGCGGAGTTTAATTTTGGTGTAATGGTGTTAAAGTGCTTTAGATACGTTTAGTATTCACAAAGACGTTTGATTGTGTCTAAAATATTCTTTTTGGGTTTGCGGATGTACTTTTGGGTTGTTCTTGCGTCCGTGCGATCTAAATATTCTTAAATTGTTGCAAGGTCCACTTTGACCTCGTTTAATCTTGAAGCCGTTGTGTGCCTTAATTCGTAAAATGTTATATGCGGAATTTTGGCATTTTTAACAGTTCTTTAATATGCGCTTCATAAAATTTTTATAGGGTTGACGTCGCAAGTTCACTCCTCGTTTCCCTCTCCGTTTATTAATCGGCTTCATGCCAATTTTGCGAAATTTCTGACTGCGAATGCCGGTGCGAGAGGGGCGACCCGATGAGGGTTGACCCGAAGCACTACGGCGGAGCTCCGTAAAGCGAGCAGCGGCGGAGCGAAAGAATTATTTGTTAAAATAA
>CAYUWO010000002.1:0-20089 GCA_964448535.1 uncultured Gammaproteobacteria bacterium
CTCAGCCTGTGCCTTCAGCGGGATATCAACAGCCATCGGCATCTTATACGCAATATCAGCCGTCCTCCTCTTATTTGGCGCAATATCAAATTCCGTCCGCACAGTATTATTCGACTCAAAATGTTACTGACGCTTATCAGCAGCAGCCCGCACAGCCGCAAACTCAAGCAGGCACGGTAAATTCGGTTATTTAATAATTTTTGTAATATTTCTTAATAGGAAAAACTTTTATATAATTTTATTTTTTTCAATCCCGTATTGTTTTCTAGCCTTTTTTTAATATTTTTTTTATTCCCGGGAAGTAATCCTATAGGGTTATATTTTATTTACTTTTATGATATAAACTATTTATGTAAAAAAAAAATCGGAGGCTAGAACAATGGCGGAAAAAGTAGGTCAATTTGTATTTATGCTGCATTCCCATCTTCCTTACTACAGAAAGGCCGGCATGTGGCCTTTTGGAGAAGAAAATTTATATGAATGCATGGCAGAAACCTATGTTCCTTTGTTGAATATGATTGCCGAGCTTTATGAGGAAGGAATTAAAGCTAAATTAACCATCGGCATTACCCCTATTTTGGCGGAACAACTTTATGACGAACATTTAAAACAAGGTTTTATTGATTATTTAGACACGAGAATTGAGGCGGTTTCGGGCGACCTTGAAAGATACCCGAACCCCGAAGTTGCTCATTCGCAACACCTTAAATATCTTGCAAAATACTACTATGACTGGTTTAACAAAATAAAAGACCTATTTGTTAATAAATTTAACAAAGACCTTATTTCCGGATTTAAAAAATATCAGGATTTAGGTTGTATCGAAATTACAACTTCCGGCGCAACGCATGGCTTTTCGCCCCTGCTTGCAACTGATACAAACCTGAACGCACAATTTAAAGTAGGGTCCGATACCACAAAAAGATTTTTCGGGAAAAAGGCAAAAGGCTGTTGGCTTCCAGAATGCGCTTACCGTCAAGGGTATGAATTTACGGGCAAGGACGGAAAGAAAAAATGGCGCCCCGCTATTGAAGTAACCCTTCAAAATAACGATATTGAATACTTTTTCACGGAGTCCCACGTAATTGAAGGGGGCAACTCAATCGGAAACAGAAGAAAAATCGGCGTTTACGGCAACATTGAATATATCCCGCTTCCTCCGCGCGAAAAAACAGGATACGACACATATTCGGCATACTGGCTTCCCGATGCTCAAGTTGCCGTTATGGGCAGAAACGACAGAGCCGGTTTTCAAGTTTGGTCTGCGGCTGACGGATACCCCGGCGACGGCTGTTACAGAGAGTTTCACAGAAAAGATCCGAATTCGGGCATGCACTATTGGAGAATAACTTCCTCTTCGACCGATTTGGGAGATAAAATGCTCTATGACCCCGTGCTTGCAATGAATCAGATTAATTCCAATTCAGACCACTATACAACTTTGATTTATCACCTTTTGAACGATTATAAAACAGCAAACGGCGGCAAACAGGGGCTTTGCATGGTTTCCTTTGATACGGAATTATATGGCCACTGGTGGTTTGAGGGAGTTGAGTTTATTAAACAGGTAATTAAAAAGTTAAATCAGTATCTGCCTGAAGTCGAGATGATGACTGCGGGAGAATACTTAAAGGCTCATCCGCCTGTTGACGCTATTCAAATTCCCGAGTCTTCTTGGGGGCAAGGCGGACATTTTTGGGTATGGCAGAACCATTTAACCGAATGGATGTGGCCTATTATCCATGCTTGCGAAAAAAGAATTATTGATGTTGTTTCAAAATATGAAAAACAACCTGAAAACAAACTTCTTTTAAGAGCTCTAAACCAGCTTGCAAGAGAAAATCTTCTTTTGCAAAGCTCCGATTGGCCTTTCCTTATTACAACATGGCAGGCAAAAGATTATGCAACCGACAGATTTAGAGAGCATGTCGAAAGGTTTGAAAAAATCGCCGATATGATTGAAAACAATTCAATATCAGATGAAGAATTGAAAAAAATTGAATCAATTGACAACTGTTTCTCTGAAATTGATTACAGAGTTTATCTGCCGATTGAAGAAGGGGTTATTCCGCAACAGGCTCCAAAGCTTGCCCCCCTATATAAATAAATTTTAAAAAAGCTTCATTATTGAACTTTTTTAAAATTGATTTACAAAATAGACAAATTTTAAAAAAACTGTTTAAATTAATTTGTAAATAGCTTCGGCTTAAATCTTTGAAAGGAGATTTTAAATATGAAAAAAAATTTAATTTTAACTCTGTTGCTTATTGCAGGTTTTGCTTCGCCTTTATGGGCGCAAGGTTCAACCGCAGGTGCAGCAAAAGAAAATATGTTTTCGTTTGAGAAAAAAGAAACGGCGCTTATATCGGCTGCAAATGCGGATACAAAAGCGGCGGAGGATAAGGCGGCAGAAAAAGTTCAAACCGAGTCTGCAAAAACTGATGTTCCAACCGTTGATATTTTAAAAGAAACAAATGGAAAAAATGCGGAAGGGATACAAGAAGTAAAAGAATCCGTAAATAACTCAGCTGTAGATAAAACCCAAGAAATAATCGAAGAAAATTCAACCCTCTTACCTTCCGAAGCTAAAGAAGGAACTGTGGCTCAACCCGCTGTTAATTCGACGGGAGAATTAAAAACGGAAACCGTTGAAAAAGCACAAACAGAAATAAAAAACGAAGCCGAAACAAAAACAGAAGTTCAAACAAGTGCGCAAACAGAAATTAAAAAAGAAACTTCGGAGGTTAATCCCCCTGTAACGGAAATTCCTTCGGCGGCTCCTGCGGTTAATTCCAATTCTGCTTCGGATAACTTAAACGAAAACCCTATATCAAATATTGAAGTAAAAAACACTGGAATTGATATATTTGAAGCAGATCTTAATTTATCGGATGAACAATTAATGAGAGCTGATGAAATTAAGGCAAATATGCTAACGATACAAAAACAAATAACGGATGAAATTCAAGCCAAGAAAACAGAGATTGAAGAAATAAACAATTCAAAACTTCTTACTAAATGGAAAAATAATAAAATCGAACCTCTTCAAGCCGAAATAAAAGCTCTTGAAGAAAAATCGGCAGCCGTTGCGGAACAGGCGAAAAAGGATTTTGAAGCAATTTTAACCCCAAGACAACTTCAAAAAATAAATAAACAGTCTGTTGGCAAAGATTCTGCCCTCAAAAACGGCGCTTGCGCACCTGATTGTAATTGTACACCCGATTGTAATTGCACATCCGGTAGTGCTTGCACACCCGATTGTAATTGTGCCGCATGCGTGCAAAATAGAGCAAAAACTCAGATTCCATCCGCCAATCTTCAAACAAATAATAACGCTAACAAAGGAATTGTGCACCCTTCGCTAAAACCGGGGGAATTTGAAATCGGACCGGTTCCTACCGTTCAAAGAAAAATTCAAGATAATAAAAAATAAAAAAGAGGGTAAATACCCTCTTTTTTTTTAAACAAAAAGGCTGTATAATAAAACCTATGGGACTCTTTGATTGGATAAAAATATCAAGCGATGCCCTTAAACAAGTCGAAAACAAGATGTACCGCCAGAAGAACGAATTTATTGAGGTATATCAAAGAAATATCGCTCTTGAAAAGGAAATTGCACTTAGAACCGAAGAATTGAGAAAAGCTAACCAAACGCTTCTTACTTTAGAGCATGTTTGGGATATGATGAATTCTTCACGTCCTCTCTCAAGCGTTCTTGAAACCATTGTTTCAAGTTTGCACGGCGAGTTTGGGTATTTATACAGCTGCATTTTACAAAAACAGTTTGACGCTGAAGGGAGCTATTTTGCTTTCAGAACTTATCTTCAAAACCAATTTTCGGAAGAATTAAATAAGTGTCTTATTGAAAACCTTTTTGACGTTAGATTTGAGATTAACGAAGGCTCTCATCTTTATGGGGTTTTGCAAAATAAAGAAATCTGCTATTTTAACAATATCAGAGAGGTTTTAACGGAAATTATCCCTTATGTGATTCCCGAAGATAAAATTAAGGCTTTTAAAGCAAAAAACCCCTCTCGCTCTTTAATTGCCCTTCCTATTACATCTAAAGAGTTTACGGGGCTTTTAATAGTTTTTTCGCCAAGAGAAGAAACAAAAGATTCGGAACTTAATTTTTTAAGCCTTTTTGCAAGACAAATTGAGCTTGCAATTACAATTGCAAATTTGTTTGAAACAGTTAAAAAACAAGCCGTAACCGACCCTTTAACAGGGCTTTTCAACAGAAGGTTTTATGAGGATGCCCTTTCAAGAGAGGCAGTGCGCGCAATTAGATTAAATCAGCCTTTTACGTTAATTTCTCTTGATCTTGATAAGTTAAAACATATAAACGACTCTCTCGGACATTCGGCAGGTGATGCGGCGATTAAAACGGTTGCAAAGGTTATTACCAAAAATTCCCGTTCTCTTGATGTGCCAAGCAGGGTTGGCGGGGAGGAATTTACGATTATTTTGCCCGGAGTTGATTCAAAAGGCGGAATGGTTGTAGCGGAAAGGTTCAGGGCTTCTTTAGAAAAAGAGCATGTTGAGGGGGTCGGAACCGTAACGGCGAGCATCGGGGTTGCAACATTTGTCGAAATGACAACCGATGTCGACGAATTAATAGAAATTGCGGATAAAGCAATGTATTGCGCAAAACAAAACGGCAGAAATCAGGTTAAGCTCGCCGAAGTTCAAAATTCTGTTTCATGGCAGGAAATAGCCGTAGACGCATTTGTTCAAATTCTTGATTCTCATAAAATTCCTTTCGGAAAGAAAACCGCAGACGAGTTACTGAAAAAATTACAGTCAAGACAGACTCTAAATTCCAAAACATTTACAAGGGAGCTCTTGTTTGATGTCGTCGATACAATTTCAAAAAGCCATGCGCCTTATTATATGCGCGGTTTAACAAAAGAAAAAATAAAGCTTGCATACGCCATTGCAAAAAGGTTTGAATTGTCAAAAGCCGATATGGACAGATTGCGTCTTGCAATACTCTTGTATGATATAGGAAACGTTATGCTCCCGCAGGATATTTTAACCAAAAAAACGCCACTTACAAAAGAGGAAAAAGACCTGATAGCAAAACACCCGATACTCGGCGCACAGGAGATTTTAAAACCCATAACTCCCGTTTCAAATATTATACCAATTATTGAGCACCACCATGAAAACTGGGACGGAACGGGATATCCGGGGCAAAAAAGCGGAAATGACATTCCGTTGATATCTCAAATTATTCTGATTGTGGATTCTTATTTTGCTATGATTTCAGACAGACCTTACAGAAAAGCTTTCACAAAAGAAGAAGCAATATCGGAAATTCAAAATCTTGCGGGCAAAAAATATTCCGCAGAGCTTGTCAGAGAGTTTACAAACGCAATTAAAGACATTTACCCTGATTAATACAAAATTCGGTCATTTTAAAACTTCGGGTATTCTATGTTTTAAAAATTTAGAACATATAATATGTTTTAAGCGCTCTAACTTGCACAAAACTTTTTATCTATTCCAACAAACGCTTTTTATTAAAATTTTTAAGTTATATTTTCCCTAAAATTCTGAGTTCGAATTCAGGAGTAATTTCATCATAGCTTATAGTCGGAATATCTTTGTAAAGTTGAGATATAAGAGCAAAAACAACCGGTCTTAGGTGCGGGGGCGTAACAATTATAATGTCTTTGCCGGCGGATATTTTTTCAACCTTTTTAACAAAATCGTCAAACAGCATTCCGTCAATTTTGATGACATTTTCGCTTTCTTCATGAGAAAACAGCGAGTTTTCCATAAGCTCAACCGTTTCTTTTGATAGTTCAAATGCGGCAATTTCCTTATTTGAGTTGCTTAAAGACCAGCAAATTTGCCTTGATAAAGCCATTCTGATTTTTTCTAAAAGATCGGATTTTGAATTGTCGTCTGAAAAGTCGTTAATTTTTTCAAAAATATAAATAACGTCTTTGACGCTGATTTTTTCTCTGATTAATGAACAGAAGAGGAATTTAAGCTCGGATATTGAAATAAAATCTCCAAGGATTGTATCAATTAAAAGGGGATTGTTGTCGGAAACTATCTCAATATATCTGTTCATATCAGAATAATTAAAAATTTCGTTCACATGTTTAATTGCAAAATATTTAAGACACCTTGAAATAAGCTCAACAGGGTGCATGCCTTTTGCCCAATAATCTCTTGTTAAATCTTCTTTAATCCACACAATCGGTTTTGCGCTCACGGGGTCAAAGTCTTGAATTGAACCTTGCGGATATTTGTCCATTTCAAGATCATCTTCAAAGAAAGCTACATAGTTCGGATATGCAAAAGCGCAAACAACGGGAACCCCATGGACATTAATTGTAAACGTGTATGATTCAAGCTCGGTATTTTCCATAAATCCGACTTTTGGAATAATATACCCGAGCTCATTCGTTAATTCCTGCCTTACTCTGACAGTTTCAGCCAAAAGGTCTTTTTCGTTGTTGGGGTCGTTCAGAGAATAATTTTCTTCGCTTAAAGAAACAGAAAGCCTTTCTTCCCCGAGCTTTGACGCCATTTTAGAAGGCGAAATCAAACTCCTTAACTGTTTTTTAAGGTCGTTTAAACGGTCGACTTCTTTTGCGATTTCTTCGTTTAGAACTTCTCTTTCGTCCTCTTTTGCGCCGTCTAAAAAGTTTTTTATTTCTTCAATTTTTTCTCTTTTTTCTTTTATTTTTCTTTGAAAATTTATGCACAGTTCGTAAGGCTCATCCCCTTTTGTAAACATCTTCTCCATTTTGGTTTTATACTCTTGAATGTCTTTAAAATCGTCAGAATCATCAATTTCAACTTCACGGCAAAAAATTGTGTTGTAGACGACTTTGCCGTTTAATTCTCCTTCATAAATTGAATAAAGCTCCCACCCTGATTTAGACATAGAGTTTAAAACCGATTCAAAAGCCGCCAAATCTTCTGTCGGCACAGATTTAACGGAAAATTCCTGTCTTTGTCCTCTAAACATATTTTAATTTTATCATATAATTTATTTTTATGTTAGAATTTTTCTATGTTCGAAGTGAGAGTTGAAACAAATTTTTCATCAGCACATCACCTTTTAAATTACAAAGGCAAATGTGAAAATATGCATGGGCACAACTGGAAGGTGGAAGTTGCCGTCAGAGGTGATGTTCTTGATAAATCCAATATTTTAATTGATTTTAAAATCTTAAAAAAGAAAGTTAATGAAGTCATTGATTATCTTGATCACAAAGATTTAAACGAATTGCCCGAGTTTAAGGGCGTATCTCCAAGTTCTGAAATTATTGCAAAATATATTTTTGAAAAGGTAAAGGAAGAATTTGAAGGCGTTTATAAGGTAAGCGTATATGAAACCCCCACATCTTGCGCTGTTTATTATTCATAAGGTTTAAACAGCACAAAGCCGCAACACTGTTATAATGAAAACATTTCAAGATTTAGCGGGTTTTGCCCGTTTCAAGTTTAGGGCATATTGTTTTATCTTTTATCCTCTATAATTTTTAATCAAAACTGCTGTTCAATCCGCTTGTTTTAAAGGTTTGCGGTTTTTTAGGGGCTTTAAACCCTAAGGTGATAAGCTTAATTGTTTGGCTATTGGAGCTTTTTGCGCCGTTATTTTTTTATACCGAATTATAAGATAGCGGACGAGCCAAAATTTTTGTATAATTAAACTATGTTCAAAAATTTTATCAAAAACTTTTTAAATTTAATTTTTCCTGTTGAGAAAAATTTTCTTGAAACTATAAATAAAAAAAAATTAAACAGATTAAGCTATTCAAAAAACCCTATGATAAAAAGCCATTTAACAGGCGGCGCCAGCTTGACTTTTTCATCCGGTTTAGAAAAAAATAAAAAAGATGTTGAAAAATATGTCAGGCGCCTTGCCAAAAAAAATATAAAAAATTTAAAAAATCTGCTTAATTATGCAAAAAAGCAGGGCGCAAAATTTTATTTAATTAAAAATGCAAAAAAAGCTCTGTATCCTATAAAAGAGGAGCCGGGGCTGATTTTTCCGGTCGGCGGATTTAGGCTGTTTTATCTGAATTTTATAGTTTTAAAAAAATTTTCTTTAAACAGAACCCCCGTTTTTGTTTTGGATAAAAACAATATAAGCGACTACACAGTTCTCTACGGGTTTTACAAGTGGTGCGCTTACAGAGCTTCACTTCCCGGGTTTGACAAAGAATCACTGTCTAAATTTAAAAACATTGAACAGTTTAATAATTATGACAATTTAGACCGTTTGCAATACGGAGATATCATGGGCTTAAAACAAGCAATAGCGCGTGACAGGGAGGCTATGGAATTCGTTATTTCTTTTATGGGGGAAGTTGAAGCGGGAAGAGAAATTTCGCAAAAATCAAATGTTTAATTTACGAAATTCTGTATTTTATCTGCCGTTTTTGCTTTTCTAAAATCTTCATATCCTTGAAGGAAAAGGGTTTCGAGAGATTTATTAACGGTTTCGTTTATTTCTTTTTTATTTTTATATCCAAAATCAATATCAAGGGGGTTTTGAAGCTGATATGCGGCGATACACCGTGCTTTGTCCGCCAGGTCGGCTTTGCAGCTTTTAAATCTTTTATTTTGAAGTGCTTTTTGGTTGGCGGGAAGCACGTTTGTTTTTTTTGAAAACTCAAGTTGGAAATCTTCGCTGACAAGTATTTTAGCAAATTCCAGAGCGAGCTCTTTATTTTTTGCCCGTTTTGGAATAATGAGGTTCATGATTGATATGTCGTATTTGCCGTTTGAACCGGTTAATTGGGGCAAAACAACAGAATTTTTATAAACATCCGGCGCATTTTGTTCTATTGTTGAAATAAAGTTGCTCCCTGCATTTATAATTGAGGCGGAGCCTGCCATATATTTTTCAACGGCTTCCCTGTGGTTAATTGTCAAGGTATCTTTTAAAAGGTGCCCGTCATTTTTCATTTTTTCAAATTTCAGATAAACTTCCTCCGTTTTTTCGGGGTCTAAATTTTTTTCTCCTATTCCGTACTTATTTAAAATTTTGCTAAAAGTATCTCCTTCATTTAAACTTATTCCAAAAACCGGCTTATAATAACATTTATCGAGTTTTGAAATGTCATCGTATGTCTTGATTTCTCCCCTGCACCCTTTTAATTTTTCTTTATTTAAAATGCTGACTGCGCTTGTGGCATAAAAAGGAAGGGCGTATATCTTATCTTCATATTTTAATTTATTTACAAGATTTTGATTTAAACCTTCAGTGTCTTTTTTATCAAAAAATTCCAGAGTGTTTTTTTGGGCAAGAGATACGGAATATTCCGGATTAATGTTAATTAAATCGGGCGGATTCCCCCCGAGGATTGAAGCTATTGTACGTTTTTGAGCTTCGCCTATAGGTATATCCACCCAAATAACTTCATAATCTTTATGTTTTTGTTTAAATTCATTTATTGCATTTTTAATTAAATCGCCGGCGGGCGCTCTTAATTGAACGGTTTGGAGAGTAAACTCCTTCTTTTGTTCTTCTTTTTTAAAGAAAAAAGGAAGTATTATAACAAAAATTAAAATTATCGTTAATATCTTTTTGTAACCCATGATAAAATTATACTATGAACTTATTTGATAATTTAGAAAATAATAACAAGCAAATTCCTCTGGCTGAAATTTTACGCCCTAAAAGCTTGGATGAATTTTTGGGGCAAACAGCTGTTATATCTAAAGATTCACCTATCAGAAACTTAATATCTTCAAAAAGAATTTTTTCTTTTATACTTTGGGGTCCGCCGGGGTGCGGAAAAACTACCCTTGCAAGATTAATTGCAAATTGTCATAACTGTTCCTTTTTGGAATTATCTGCGGTAACTTCGGGCGTAAAAGACGTCAAAGAGGCTGTTATAAGCGCAAAAGAAAATTTAAGAAACGGAATTAAAACAGTCCTTTTTATAGATGAAATTCACAGATACTCAAAAACCCAGCAAGATGCGCTTCTTCCGCATATTGAAAACGGCACTCTCCATCTTATGGGCTCCACAACGGAAAACCCTTCTTTTCAGGTTGTGCCCGCACTTTTAAGCAGAGTGCAGGTTGTTATTCTAAATCCGATAGATTCTGATTCTATGAGAAAAATTGTAATAAAAGGGTTTGATTATCTTGAAAAGACTTATAAAAACGGAATACAAATTAAAGATAACGCCATAGATACTATTGTTAAGTTATCAAACGGCGACGCAAGATTTGCTCTTAATACGGCCGAAAATTCTTATTTTAGCGCAAAAACCGAGCTTAACAAAGAGTTGATAGAAGATTTACTTCAAAGGTCGCTTGCAAAATATGACGAATCCGAACATTACGATTGCCTTTCCGCATATCAAAAATCTTTAAGGGGTTCCGATCCGAATGCTGCCGTTTATTATCTTGCAAAAATGCTCGTTAAGGGGGAGGACCCGAGAATTATAGCCAGAAGGCTTGTCGTTACGGCGTCCGAGGATGTCGGAAACGGAGATTACAGAGCTGTTTTAGTTGCAAATGCCGCTTTAAATATTGTTAACAATATAGGCATGCCCGAATGCAGAATTGCTCTTTGTCAGGCAACGGAATATGTTGCAAGGGCAAAAAAGAGAAATTTAAACATAACGGCAATTGATTCAGCTATGGCGGATATCAGGGCGGGAAAAGACTATCCGCCCCCCATGCACCTTAGGGATTCTCACTATAAGGACGCAGCAAAATACGGTTTTGGAGCCGGATACGTTTATTCTCACAATAATCCGGAATATATACAGCAGTTTATGCCGGACGAAATGAAAGATGTTAAGTATTTTTAAGTTTGGATTTTTTTGCGAACCCTTGTCCTGCTTATAATTTACCAAGTTAAAAATTCTTAACATTTAATAACGATAATAGCAATTTTATTTTTTTTCATGTCTTTATCATAATATAGGAAGGCAAATTGTGTGAAAAGAAAGGCAATTTATGTCGGGTATCAACTCAATAAATTCATCAAATGTTACATTTAGCGGTAAAAAGGCAGAAAATAACAATGACGTTAAAAAGAAACCCACGGTTTTTACAAACGCCGCAAATGCTTTGACAAAACCTATAAAGGATGAGTTTGAGAAAAAATATGAAGGTGCAAAAGCTACCCCCGGGTTAGTTGCGGATTTTGTTGCCGATAAAACGGTTGGTATAGCTGTTACCCTTGCAAGCGCCGCTTTGGTATTTTCTAAGTCAAGAAAAGCTACAAACGGCTTGACTGCTGCTCTCAAAGAAAGCATTTCCGCCGCACGCAGCGCCACAGGAATTGAAAAGGCAAAAGTTGCGGGCAAAATAAGAGAAGTTGCAATTAACACTTTTGATAAAATTAAAGAAAATAATTTGAATGTTGCGCAAAAAGCAAGAGCCGCAAAAGAAAGCGGTCAGATTACAGGTCTTAAAAAATCTCTAAGCGAAGCTATTTTAAGACCGGTCGAATTTGACAATGCGTCAAAATTAGGTTCTAAAATTGATAAAGCTTTTGGTGCAGAATCCAAGCTGGGTCAAGTTTTAGCTAAAAAAGGCGTAAAGGCTGATTTAGCCGGCGGAATAAAGAACGTACTCGGAAAAGTCGGCATTTCAAACGGCGATGAATTAATCGACACAACCATAGCCCTCGGCGCTTCCGCAGTTGCCGCTAACGGTGCGGGGAGCATTTCAAACCATGTGTCAAGCAAAGACGACAGTAATCTTGCAGGCATTGCTAAACTCGCAGACAAGTTTAATCAGATGGCGGAAATTGCCACAGATATAATTGATGTCACTTAAAAAAGTAAAATTTAAGTTATGAATTAAACTTTTTAAAAACTATCTCATCGTTTTCGACATCAATTAAAATCTTGTCGCCGTCTTTAAATTCGCCCTTTAAAAGTGCCTTAGAAAGAGGGTTTTCTATCTGCTGTCTTAGAGTTCTTTTTAAGGGTCTTGCCCCGTAAATCGGGTTATAGCCGTCAAGTGCGAGCTTGTCTTTGGCGTCGTTTGTTATTTCAAAATCAATTTTCCTTGCGCTCAATAAGCCATGAAGATAACCAATTTGAATATCGACAATTTTATTTAAATCGCTCAGTGTAAGAGCGTCAAAATACACAGTTTCGTCTATTCTGTTTAAAAATTCCGGACGGAAATTTTCTTTTAAGCGCTCTTTAACTTCTTCTTTGGTTTTTTCTTTTTCCTGTTCGGATAAAAGCCCTTTTGCGGTTCGTTCAAGAATAATATCCGAACCGATGTTTGAGGTTAAAATTATAATTGTGTTTTTGAAATCAACCGTTCTGCCCTTAGAATCCGTTAATCTGCCGTCGTCAAAAATTTGAAGCATAATATTAAACACATCTGCGTGCGCTTTTTCAATTTCATCAAAAAGAATAACCGAATAGGGCTTGCGGCGGACTTTTTCTGTCAACTGCCCTCCCTCGTCATACCCGACATATCCAGGGGGTGCGCCTATCAGCCTTGCAACGGAATGTTTTTCCATATATTCTGACATATCAATTCTTATTATGGAGTCCTCTTCCTGAAACATAAATTCTGCAAGTGCCTTTGCGAGTTCGGTTTTGCCAACGCCTGTAGGTCCCAGAAATAAAAATGTTCCAATCGGACGTTTAGGGTCTTTTAAGCCGGAGCGTGCACGGCGAATACTGTCCGAAACAACTTCAACAGCTTCGTTTTGCCCTATTACTCTTTTGTGCATAATATCTTCCATTTGAATCAGTTTTTCGTTTTCCGATTCTACAAGCTTTTGAACGGGTACACCGGTCCATTTTGAAACAACTTCCGCAATATCTTCATCCGTTATTTCTTCTTTTACAAGAGCGTTTTTTTCTTTTTTGTTTCCGCATTTTTGTGCGTCCTCGAGCCTTTTTATAAGTTCGGGCAATTTACCGTATTTTAATTTTGCCGCAAGCTCAAGATTGGTTTGTCTTTCAGCATTATCAATCTCAATTTTAACTCTTTCAATTTCCTGTTTAATTGAAACTTCATCGTTAAGACATGATTTCTCTTTTTGCCACTGTTCATGCAAAACAGACGCCTTTAATGATATCTCGTCAATTGCTTTTTTTACCCTGTCGATTTTTTCTGTGTCGTTATCTTCTTTTAGGCTTTCAAGTTCAATTTGGAGCTGGAGCTTTTGACGCTCTAATTTGTCTAATTCTTCAGGCATTGAATCTATCTCAATTCGAACGGAGGAAGCCGCCTCGTCAACAAGGTCAATTGCTTTATCGGGAAGGAACCTGTCTGAAATATATCTGTTTGAAAGATTTGCCGCCGCAACAAGCGCAGAATCTTTAATTCTAACCCCATGATGGACTTCGTATTTTTCTTTTAATCCTCTTAAAATAGATATCGTGGCTTCAACTGAAGGCTCGTCCACAAGCACGGGCTGAAAACGACGCTCCAGAGCGGGGTCTTTTTCAATATATTTCCTGTATTCGTTTATGGTTGTTGCTCCAACCGTGCGGATTTCCCCTCTGGCAAGCATGGGTTTTAAAAGGTTGCCTGCGTCCGTTGAGCCTTCTGCCGCCCCTAAACCGACAACCGTGTGCAATTCGTCTATAAAAAGAATAATTTGCCCCTGTGATTTTTGTATTTCGTCAATAACTTTTTTCAAACGCTCTTCAAATTCGCCCCTGAACTTTGCCCCCGCAACAAGCGCCCCCATGTCAAGAGCGATAAGCTTTGTGTCTTTTAAACCGATGGGGACATCCCCTCTTACGATTCTTTGAGCCAAACCTTCAACAATTGCAGTTTTTCCGACGCCGGCTTCGCCTATTAAAACGGGATTGTTTTTTGTGCGGCGGTTCAAAACCTGAATTATTCTTCTAACTTCCTCATCCCGCCCTATAACAGGGTCAAGTTTGCCTTCCGAAGCTTTTTGGGTCAAGTCTGTTGAGTATTTCTCAATAATGTTATATTCCTCATCTGCCGTATTGTTATCCACTTTTTTATTGCCCCTTAAATTTTTTATGGCGTTTAAGATGTTTAACTCATTAAGCGAATATTTATTAAAAAGCTTTCTTAAAGGCTCTTCATTTTTATCTTCACGGACAAATTTTTCTATTGCAAGAACAATATGTTCGTAAGATACAAATTTATCTTTCATATTTTTTGCAATTTCAAACGCTAAATCCATAACTTTGAGCGAATTATTGGAAAAATAGAGCTGAACGGCAGTGTCGGTTATTTTCGGATAAGCATTAATTATATTTTGAACATCGTCTTTAATTAAGTTTCCGCCGAGCTTTAGCGAATTTATAAATGCGCCCGCAGATTCGTTTTGAGCGCAGTTAAGCACGGCAAGAAAAATGTGCGCCGGTTCCAAAAATGTATTTTTGTTTATTTTAACAAGGTTTTGAGCCTCTATTAAAATGTTTTGAGCGAGTTTTGTTAATTTTTCAAAATCAAACATAAAATAAACCTTTCTTTATAATTTTATTTTAATAACGATTTTTTAAAATTTTACAAAAATTAATATTATTTTAATGTTTGAACATAAAAAAAATAAAGCCTGCCCCGCTCTTTAATATACACAAGAGCGATTTATACTTTATGGCTTTATTTAATAATTGAAATTATGAATTTAAGTTGGTACAACACATTAAATAAACCTCCTATGACCCCGCCTTCATTTATATTCGGAATTGTGTGGGGAATATTGTATATTTTAATTATCATCTCTTTTGTTTTTTATATAAGAAAAGGAGTCGGCTTCAGAGATATTCTGCCTTTGAGTTTCTTTTTAACAGGGTTGGTTTTAAACTTTTTATGGCCGTTTGTGTTTTTCCTTTTACATGAAATAACTCTTTCTTTTGTGTTAATTATTTTAATGATTCTTTTGCTTGTTATTACGATTATTTTATTTTACAAAAAATCGAAAATATCCGCCCTTCTGCTTCTGCCTTATTTGTTTTGGCTTATATATGCCGCTTATCTGAATTTTGGTTTTATTGTAAATAATTAAAAAATGGACATTTTTCTCTCTTGCTCGTTATAATGTTATATAGAGGGTAAAAAATTGGCAGATGTGATAAATTCGGAAAAAATTTTTTTATTTTTGCTTGTGATAAAACTTTAAAAAAACATCTTGAAAGCTGCAGAGAATGCAAAAATAATCGTTTATTCGGGATTTTAGGATATAGCGCAATAAAGAATATACAAAACAAAAAAGAACTTACAAAAAGGTTACCAGATTTATTCTAAAAAAAGGAGATTTTTGAATGAAAAAAAATTTAATTTTAGCGGGCATTATTGTTTTAGGGTTAACATCTTCAGTTATGGCAGAAGAAGCCGCCCCTCAAAAAAAGCCGGAATGTAAATGCAAGCCTGAGTGCAGATGTAATAAACCTTTTAAAAAGCACGATTTTACAGTGCGTTTGAATTTAACCGAAGAACAAAAAGAACTCGCAAAAACAATCAGACAAAACGGGCATGAAAAAATGAAGCCCGTGTTTGATGACATAGCGGCAAAATTTAGCGAGATAAGAGAAATTGAAGATTCAAAATTGCCGGAGGGCAAAAAAGAGAAAAAAATTGAAGCCCTTAAAAAAGATATAAAAAAATTAAATGAGAAAGCAAAAGAAATTAAGGATAAAAACACAAAAGAATTTGAAGCGATTTTAACCCCCGAGCAGAAAAAAGAATTTGAGATAATAAAAGAAGAGGGCAAAAAAAGGTTTGAACAAAATAGAAAGCCCGATTGCGCAGGCAGGTTCAAACAGCCTCCAATAGCCCCAAAGCCCTAAAGTTCAAAAAACAAAGCAGTGTTTAATATAGGGGCGCAGCGCAAAGCGCTGCGCCCCTATATTCATATCCTTTTTACCTTCTTAACGCATTTTATCAAGTGCCATTTTAAAAATATCGGGATATAAATTATAAATTTTTTCCACATCCTCAAAATATCCGCTTTTTAAATAACCTAAAATAATATTTTTAAAAACGGGTAAAACCCTTTTATTTAAAAACAAAGGGGAGGAATCGGCTATATTTTTATAAATGTTATAATAAAGGTTAACTATGTGTTTCCCAAAAGCAATTTCTCTTTTATAGTCCGCAGTTTCCCTCCAGATTCCTTGGGAATGCTTTCTGTATACGCCCATAATTTCATTTATATATCCGAAATTTCCGTGTTTACAATGATAAAGATGTGAATACCAGTCAAGCGGCATAATATTAAGCGGACAATCATTCGGAAACGAATCCAGCTTTTTATACATAACCGAATTTGTTTGTATGTAATTACTTTTTAAGAGGTCGGATAAATTAATTTCATTTTTTAAAAACATTTTTTTATTTGAGGGATATTTATAGGGCTTTTTTTCGTTGTTTTCAAATTCCACTCTGACCGGATGAAAACAGCCTGCCAATTTAGGATTTTTTTCAAGAAAATCAAACTGTTTTTGTAATTTATACGGGTCAGTCCAAAAATCATCCCCTTCGCAATAAGCGATATATTTGCCCTTACAAGCTTTATACATCCCTGCCGTTTTTTCGGTTGTGCGCCCTGCCTGAAACTGGTTTTCAAAAGGAAGCACGGGCTTTATAATATCAGGAAACTTTTCTCCGTATTCAATTACTATCTCTCTTGTGCCATCCGTCGAACAATCATCACAAACCAAAGCCTCAAATTTAAAGTTTGTTTTTTGCATAATAAAACTGTCAAGACATTTTGTTATGAAGTTTTTATGGTTGTATGTAGAGCATATTATTGAAACACTCGGGCTATTTTCCATTTTTTAATCCTTATCTTTAAAATTATATAAAATTATAAAAGTTTTTTGCCAATTCCGCAAGTTTTTTCTCTCTTTTTCTTATTTTTTTGGCAGGAATGCCCGCATAAATTGACCATGGCTCAGGGACGGATTTAACAAACGAAAAAGCGCCAAACGCTGTTCCTTCTTTTAAAATTATGCCGGGCGTAATTATGCAGTTTGCCCCTATTTGAACAAAATCCTGTACGGTTATACCACTCCCCCCCCCCCAACATTAACATATTCAACAGGAACCATGGGGGATACAAGATAATTTCCGCTAAAATCGTCCATTTGGCTGTATAAAATGCTATTTGCAGATATCGTGCAGAAGTTTCCTATTTTTATTCCGCCTTTGCCGTAGAGCGCGCAAAAAGCCGCAATATGAACATAATCTCCGATTGAAACTTCCCCCGTAAGTATTGTATAATCGTCAATTCTAACGTTTGAACCTATTGAAATAGCCGAGGGAGAATAAATTGAGCATTTTTTGGAAATTAATATGTTTTCTCCAAATGATTTTAAATTTAATTTTTCAAGTTCCTCTTTTGTATAAAAACAGTTATCCATTATTCTCCTTTTCAACGGCGTTCAATTCTTTTTTTATAACGTCATACTGAGCTTTTAAAATTTTATCTTTATCGCAAAGAGATGATATTTTTTCTTGTAAATTTAAACAGTCAAGATAGAATTTATCCAAATTGTTTAATTTTGACAGTATTCTATCCGATATATCATAAGGGTTTGTGTCTATAATTTCAAGCTCGGCGCAATCTTTTAAGGGGGTGTCTTTTTTCATATTTAAAGGGTCTGACGCCATAAGATAAACCCCCGCAAGCGCAGCCTCCGCCCCTAAGGGGAAACCGTCGAAACTCCCTTCAAAAAGTATTCCGTTTCTGTTTGGAGAAAGAAAAATATCCATTTTTGGATAAAATTCTTTAAAAAAGCCGGAATTTTGAACGCCGTAAAAATGAATGTTGTCCTCATACCCTTTTATGTCGATAACATTTGAATCCCAAGGACCTATTATATGAAAATGGACATTTTTATTTTTCTTAGAAGTTATTTTTGCAACATCTATAAAAACGTCATATCCTTTATCTTTGCCCAGTTTTGAATATCTGTATGCGCAAAAACAAACATCAAACGTAGATTTATTCTTATTATAAAAAAGGGTTCTCGGCGCAAAATCTCCCTTTTTGTTTTGCTGCGGGGTTCCGTATATATATTCTATTTTGTCTTCGCTTGTAAACCCTTTTTGAATAAGATAATTTTTAAGAACGGGCATGGAAACAATTACCCGTCTGAAATATTTTGAAGATAAAACTTCTTTTAACATTTTATCCGTGAGCGGGTTATCAAGCATCCCCCCCCCCCCGGGATAAATCGTGAAAACAAAGGGAATTTTGTTTTTTTCAAGAAACGGAAGATACATGTAAATTACATTTAAAAATATTCCGTATGCAAGCTTTGCACTGTATTTTTTGTTCATATCGAGCAAAAAGAGCTTGCCTTTAGTGTTTGGGTAAAGCTTTATGTATTTATTTTTTAATAAGTTAAATTTGAATTTATTTTTCCTTTGAATTACGCAATATTCGTTTCTTATCGGGAATTGTCTTTTATTTAGAGAATAGTTTGCGCTGTTTGAAAAATTATCAAGCAGCATTGAAACTTCAACCGAATTAAACCCTCCGGTTCTATCGGAGGGTATAGAGGGGTATAAAGTCATTAAATCTTTTTTATAGGGGCTGTTATTTTTTGCGGTTTTTAACTTTTTATTAAAGTTTCTTATATGGGATAAAAATTTGTTGTATTTTCCTTTAATATAGTTTATTTTATCATGTCTTAATTTTAAATTGCCAAGTATTTTTCCGCACGCTTCATAACTTGCTTGCCAGTTATCGGTCGAGCCTGCAGGCAAGGGGTTATGGCGTCCGTACTTTTGATTAAAACAGGTAACAACAGTGATATTTTCATTAACGTTGTCGTAAATTACGGTTTCTGTGTCTAAATCGGGATTGTGCTTTATATATAAAATATCAAATTCTTTATTAGGGTATGCTTCCTTTGTTTGATTGAGCAAATCAACAAGAACGCTATTGTCTTTAACCCCTCTTTTTGTGTTTGGAAGGTCGATATAGAGAAGAAGGATTTTCTTGCTTTTATCAATAGTATCAAGCGTTCTTTTTATTCTTCTTTGATACTTTGCTTTGACTCTTAAAAACGCATCTTCAATATCCTCGCCCCTAAAAAAATCATGGTTAAAATGTATGCCCGTTCTTTTGTTGTAACAATCTTTCAAATTGCTGTATTTTTCCCCTTGCAAAGTTATAACAAAGTCGTCTTCGCCAAAATCAAAATCTTGTCTGTTAAAAAAATTTTCAAATTTATTTAAAAATATTTTATATCTTGATTCAAAATCAGCGCCGTACATCCAATCAAAAGGGCAGCTCATTGTTCTTAAATTGTGTTTTTTCATAATAGAAGCGCTAAAACATGCTTCTCCCAAAGGCAATATAAAATCGTACACTTTTTTATTCATTTTTAATTTCCGTTTCGTTGTCTATATATCCGCATATACGCCCGTTAGGGTCCCATGTGATATTTGTCTTAACACACTTTGCGGGATTGCCCGCAAAAACCGAGTGGGGAGCTACCCCCCCCCCCCGTGTTTATTTGGAGCCCTAGCCGAAGTTAGAATCAGTCGGAAGCTTTGAATTTTTCAAAACCGTTGTTTTTGCCCCGAGCCAGCAATGTTCTCCTATTTCAATTCCTTCGATTTTATTGATTAATTTTTTGGTGCCAAGGTCAAAAACGGGATGGGCGTCTGTGTTATAAAGAGTAACATCTATAGATATCATGCAATTTTTCCCGATTAAACATTTTGTGTTTGAATTAAAGGTGATATAATCCATAGATTCAACCGAGGTGTTTTCCCCCATAAAAAACTTCGAATCACGGATTTTTTTGAAATTTTTTCCTTTATTTCCGAGAATCAGCCTTAATCTGCCGCGCACAAAGGTTCCTTCTTCGATTATAATTTCGTTGTTATCTCCGTATATTTCTATTACAATTTTGCCATGAGAAGCTATCAAGGAAGATTTTATTATAACCGTGTTATTTTTGCCTTCAATATCAAGAGAAACTCTTTTTTTGATTTTTGGAGCGATTTGAACCGTATTCTCTTTTAAGGTTCTTCTGTTATCGGGCGAATGTTTCCCCCTTAATTTATCTATAATTTTTTGAACAATTTTTATTCTCATCCTGTTTTCCTTATTTTTGATTTTCTATAAAACTGCAAATAATGTCGAGGCTTTCTTCTTTTAATTCGCTGTGAT
>CAYUWO010000002.1:20099-34371 GCA_964448535.1 uncultured Gammaproteobacteria bacterium
ATAAGGCAGACAAAGCACTCTTTTTTTGAGGTTGTTTGTAACTTCTAAACTGTTAAGCTTAACTTCAAGATTATTTTTATAACACTCGTAATCGCTGCATGCGGGATAAAAATATTTTCTGGTTAAAATATTTTTATCTTTAAATCTTTGATAGAGTTCATCCCTTGAAATAGGGTAATCATCTTGAATAACAATCGGATAATATTGATATGAATCCGTAATGTTAAAGCGGCTTTTAGGGATTTTTATCCCCGATACGTTTTTTAATCTTTCATTATAATACGCTTTAATTTTTGCACGCTGCTTTTGTTCTTTTTTATATATTTTTAAATTTAAAAGCCCCATTGCCGCTTGAATTTCATTCATTTTGCCGTTTATTCCGACATCTTCAACCACATCTTCCGAGCGGATTCCGAAATTTCTCAAATTGTATATTTTTCTAACCAGATTTTCATCTTTATAAGTTAAACATCCGCCTTCAATTGTGTTAAAAAGTTTTGTTGCATGGAATGAAAACATCGTGATATCTCCGAAATTTCCTATTCCTTCTCCGTTTAATTCGCTGCTGAAGGCATGAGCCGCATCGTATATAACCTTTAAATTGTATTCTTTTGCAATCTTATCAATTTTGACGACATCGCAAGGAAAACCGTAAACATGGACCCCCAAAACGGCGGATGTGTTCGGGGTGATTAACCGCTCTATTTTATCAGGGTCAATCGTCATTGTTTCCGGCTCAATGTCGCAAAATACCGGCTTGCAGTTATTCCAAACTATGCAGTGGGGAGTGGCGGCAAAAGTAAACGGGGTAGTAATAACTTCGCTTCCTTGAGGAAGATTCATCGCTTTTAGAGCGGTTAAAAGAGCAATTGTGCCGTTGTTAAATAAAGAAGCGCAGGGGACATTTAATTCTTCTTTTATTCTCTTTTCAAGGCTTAAATGTTTCTCTCCCATATTTGTGAGCCATTTTGAAGTAAATATTTCCTCGATTTCTCTGTTAAATTCGTTTATGTCAGGCAAAATGGGTCTTGTTAAATATATCGTATCCAAAAATATTCTCCTTAATGTTTTTTATTAAAGTGGTATAAAATTTCTATGCCAAAAATCGTTATCCTGAAACCCTTGTAAACCGATTCTATATTAAAAATAAACTGAAGGGGAGTTCTTGTTAATTTTCTGTAAAGCTTTCTGTCTTTATCGCCGATTGAATTAAAGCTTTTATTTGAACAGGACAAGCTTTCAAAGTGATAAATTTTTTGGCTGCATATAGCATATATTAATTTTTTGTGTTTTTTATTTTGATACACAAGCCAATCGTCCCCGCAATAAATTTTTAACCCGTCAGGAATTTTAAAGTAATTTTTTTTATAAAAAAACATGACGGTGCCGAAATGTCCGCACCTGTTATTTATTTTTTCAAGGGTAATATTTGTGCTCAAGGGCGGGGGCTCGATATTTAGGCTTGTTAATATAAAATCACGGTGAAAACCGACAAGCCCCATATCAGGGGTCATCTTAGCCGTTATTTGAGTTAAAAAATCGCTCGATATTGTTATATCATCATTTAAAAGCCCGACAATTTCATATTTTGCCTTCTCTACCCCGAGGTTCCATGAAGGGTTCACAAAAAGGTTCTCATCGGGCGTAATGACCCTTAATTTATCAACCGAAAAGTCAAGCCCCTTAAGTGAATTATCTATGACAATAATCTCGCCTGCGGCTTCTTCTTTTGAAAGAGAAACAACCAGATTACGCAAAAGTTCTTTATTTTTTTGAAGTGTAGGGATAACAATTGAAGCTTTTGGCATTTATTCTCCGAATATATCACTAGTTTCCAGCTTGTCCCATGGGTAAGACGCCGTAATATGCCTAAAATTCTAACACAAATAAAATTGCGTTCAATAAAATGTTAATTTATCAAAACAAAATTGATTATAAAATTCAGCGCCGAGCATTTTTACAAGCAAAAAAGCGGGGCTTAATTTTTACAAAAAAGCACTTTAGATAAGACAAGACTCCGCTTTTAAAATAAAAACGGAGTCAGCTAATTGCTTAGCTTTGGGATTGTGTTGTTAGGTGTCGATAATAAAATAGATTGTTGTTAAGTGCTTGTTCTATGCCATATAGTTTATTTTTTGCTCGTTTAAACCATTTTCTATGCTTTTTGCCCTTGAGTGTATCTTGTTAAATGCGGGGGCAACCGTTCCGACAAAGCCGGTTATTAAACCGCCTTCGACCATGTTATCTTTCGGTGGCGGAACGTTAAGCCCGTAGTTTGTCTGCACCCCCGTGCCAAAAGATGGTTTATTTAGTGTATAATTTACATTTTTTATTTGCGATATTTTCATAAGCTTTTTTCCTCTACGCCTTTATTTTTGTCTTGTATTAGTGTAAGGAAAACACTTTATTTTCATATTTGTATTATTACTCTTAAAATTAAATTTGTCAACCCCTTTTAATAATTTTTTAATATCCTTGCAGGAGAGGGATTTTAAAAAGGCTATAAACATACGATTCTCGTAGTAGTAAACAAGTGTTAATTTTACAATAAATCAGCTGCAATTAATTGCACTCAACCGGCTTAACCTGCCGGATTAGCTTTTTTAATTTTGTATAAGAGGTATTATTATTTTTATTCAAATTTTATTAAAAGATTTTAAGAGTTTTAGTTATGTTAAGAATATTTTTAGTTTTTATAATTTTTATCGCCTGCGCCGTCCCAACGGCTGGCGCAAAAACCCAAAAGGGCAGCGGGGCGGATTTTTGCCTTAATATAAGCTGGTTTGAAAATTTCGGGGATGAAAAACTGCTTGATTATATAAATGAAGCTCTTGCAAACAATAAAGATATGGCAATCGCAAGAAAAAACATTCAAAAATACAGACAGGAAAAAAACGTCAATATATCGGAAGAATTTCCTAATATAAATGTCGGGGCGGATTACCTTTTATTAAAAGTTCCAAAGCTTGCGATTCCCGATAACGATATTCAAACAAACAGTTTTGCTCTTCCCTTTTTAACCTTTTGGGAGGTTGATTACCTCGGGAAAAATTATAACAAAATTCAAAAGGCAAAACTTGACATTGAAAATTCAATTTGGGAGATGAAATCATCGGGCATAATTGTTGCAACCGACACCGCAAGCGCATATTTTAACATATCGGGGCTGAATAAGCAGATTGAATTAAAAAGCAAAATAACAAAGAGCCTTGAAGAAATTTATTTAAGAAGAAAAAAGATGTATGAATCCGGGGTTATTTCCTTTATTGAGTTAAATAATGCTCAAGATATTTATTTAAGGGAATTATCCGACCTGAACGACCTATATAAAAAGAGAGAATTTTTCTTAACTCAAATTTCTTATCTTTTGGGCAAAAGCCCTTATAATATAAGCGAAATTAAAGTTACGCCATTTGATAATATCGAGTATAAGGGAATATACCCGAAAAGTTTTTCGGGAGATATAATTTTGAACCGTCCCGATATAATAAAAGCGGATAACGAGGTTAAAAAAGCGGGAATTGACATAAAAATTGCAAAGAAAGATTTTTTGCCCTCAATTAACGTTTTTGGAATTATGGCGTTTTCCACAATTGTTAATAATTTCGGCTGGGACGGGGTTCTTGCGGCATTAAGCGCCGGAGCGTTCCAAAATTTATTTGACGGAGGGAAAAGAATTTTCAACCTAAAAAAAAGAAAAATCGAATATGAAACCATGGTGCAAAACTATCTAAAAACGGATTTAAACGCCCTTAAAGAAGTGAACGATGCCTTGTATGCCCTAAAAAAAGATAATGAAACTTACAAAATAAATAAAAATCGTTATTCTATAGAAAATTCAAATTTTGTAAGAGTGTTAAAATCTTATAACACAGGCGCTTCGGGCTATCTTGATTATATGGATGAGCTAACAAAATTAAATACATCGGATATTTTATTGACAACCTCAAAAATTCAAGACTATATAAACCTTTTAACTTTGTATAAAACCGTTGGAGGAGCACTTTAGATGAATAAAAGAACGGTTGTTTTAATTTTAATTCTTATTGCTGCGGTTTTTTTAATCCGCTTTATGGTTCTAAACAGCAAAAAGTCAGACAAGATAACCCTTTACGGCAATGTAGAAATCAGGCAAAGCGACCTTGCTTTCAGGGTTTCCGGAAGGCTTATAAAATTGTATGCCGAGGAAGGGGACAAGGTTATTGAAGGGCAGCTTTTAGCGGAAATTGACCCTGACACTTATAAAACCGCCCTAAAAACGGCAAGAGCGCATGTCAGAGAAAAAAGAGCCGATAAACTTCAAAAAGAGGCGGTTTACAAATTTAACCTGCCTTTATGTGCGGATAATACCGTGTCAAAAGAAGAATGTTCAAATTTAAAATACGAAAAAGACTTTGCAAAAGGGGCTTACGAAGCGTCTGTTTCGGAAATGGAAACGGCAATTATAAACTTGGACGATACAAAGCTTTATGCCCCTTATAACGGAATAATTCTAAGCAGGATAAAAGAAACGGGAAGCATTTTATCCGCAAATGACGTTGTATATTCAATTTCTATGGAAGAACCCGTGTGGATTAGGGCTTATATACCGGAAGAGGATTTAGGAAAAATTAAATTAGGTCAAAAAGCGCTTGTTTATACTGATTCAAGACCGAAAAACCCATATAGCGCACATGTCGGGTTTGTTTCCCCCGTTGCGGAATTTACCCCAAAAACAGTTGAAACAGCCACCTTAAGAACAGATTTGGTTTATCGCCTAAGAATAATTGTGGATAATAAAGACGAATATTTAAGACAGGGAATGCCCGTAACAATAAGGATTTTAGACGGTGAAGAGTAATATTTTATTAAATGTTGTTTCTCTTTCAAAAACTTTCAAGACGCCTGTTTACAGAAATCAAAAAGAGGGCATAACTCCCCCTGACATGATAAATCCTAAGGCGCTCGATAATATAAATTTAAGTTTAAAAGCCGGTGAAAAAGCCGCGCTGATAGGGCCTGACGGTTCGGGCAAAACAACCCTTTTAAGGCTTTTGGCGGGGCTTATTCTTCCTGACGGTTTTTGCCTAAAAGCCAGAAAGGGGGAGAATATCTTATCGCCTGTTTTAATTAACGGGTTTTGCCCTTACAAAAATTTAGGCGAGGTTAAAAAAATAATCGGCTACATGCCCCAAAGGTTCGGGCTGTATGAAGATTTAACGGTGGAAGAAAACCTTGAATTATATGCGGGGCTTAAAAATATAGCCAAAAACGAAAAAAAAGAAATTTTTGAAACCCTTTTAAAGTTTGCGGGGCTGAAAGATTTTAAAGAAAGGGCGGCAGGCGCCTTATCGGGCGGCATGAAACAAAAACTCGGGCTATCATGCACGCTTTTATCAAAACCAAAGCTGCTTTTGCTGGACGAGCCCTCAGTCGGGGTAGACCCTGTTTCAAGGAGAGATTTAATTGAGATAACGGAAAACCTTTCAAAAGAAAATAATATAGGAATTATTTGGGCGACAAGCTATCTTGATGAGGCTAAATATTTTGATAAAGTTTTTCTTTTATCAAACGGGAAAAAGATATACGAAGGAAGCACGGACAGTGCTAAATCGGCGATGGAAGGGCTTGTATGCCATACAAAAGACGAAACGAAAGACAACAGAATTTTTCTTGATGAAATTGTAAAAAACGAAAAGGGAATCATGGATGCAACCATTGAAGGAGATAAAATAAGGGTTGTTTTTGATAACGTTCAATCAAAAGAAAAATTTAACCACGATATAAAAATAGTCGAACCTGTTTTTGAAGATTTTGTTATGAGCGCCTTAGGGGGGCAAAAACCTGTTAAAGAACAGAATATAAAAGAAACGGAAATTGAACCCCCCGATAACATTTCAATAAATGCCCGCAATTTGACAAAAGTATATAAAACAAAAAAAGGAGATTTTACAGCGGCAAATAAAATCAATTTTAAAGTTAAAAAAGGGGAAATTTACGGGCTTCTGGGTCCGAACGGAGCAGGGAAATCCACAACTTTTAAAATGCTTTGCGGGCTTATACAAGCTACAAGCGGAGAATCGGAAATTATGGGGATTAATTTAAACATAAACCCGAACGAGGCTAAAAAAAATTTCGGCTATATGGCTCAAAAATTTTCTCTGTTTGGCAACTTAAGCGTAAGACAGAATTTGGAATTTTTTATGGGGGTATATGGAGTTAGAGAAGATGTTAAAACGGCGGCGGAAAATTATGAGCTTGAAAGGTACCTTGAATTTAACGCTTCTTATTTACCCCTCGGTTTTAAACAAAGGCTCGCCCTTCTTTGCGCAACAATTCATAACCCTCCCGTCTTATTTTTGGACGAACCGACCTCAGGGGTTGACCCTTTGGGGAGAAGGGAATTTTGGATGAGAATAAACAGCCTTGTTAAAAAGAAAACAACCGTTCTTGTTACGACCCATTTTATGGACGAAGCCCAATTTTGCGACAGAATCGCTCTTGTTTACAAGGGGAAAATACTTGTTGAAGATACTCCGGATAACCTTAAAAAATCGGTAAAAACCGAAACATTGACAAATCCCTCTATGGAAGATGCCTTTGTTGAGTTAATAAAAAGGGTGGATAAATGAACTTTAATATTATCAAAGCTTTTGTCAAAAAAGAATTTAAACAGATTGTAAGGGACCCTTCAAGCGTTCTTATCGCTTTTATTTTGCCCTTAATTCTTCTTTTTCTTTTCGGGTTCGGAATAAATTTTGACACAAACACGGTAAAAATCGGAATTGTAAATCAGGATAACACGCCCCTTACAAGAGATTTGATACAGAGCATGGTAAATACAAAATATTTAGAGTGTATTTTTATAAAAAACACAAACGAAGCTTCAAAACTCTTAGCCGGCGGGACAATTCGTGCTTATGCGGTAATTCCCGTTAATTTTACAAAAGAATTTAAGAAAAACAACAAAACACCCTCTGTTCAAATTATTACGGACGGCGCCGAGCCTAACACCGCAAAATTTGCAGCGTCTTATATACAGGGGGCAATCGGGGCTTTTGAGGAATATACTTTATCCCAAACTAAAAATATACGGGGGTTGGAAAACAAGGAAACAGCGCTTGGCAAAATTCGCCCCGTTCTAAGAGCATGGTATAACCCTTCCTTAAAAAGCACTTATTTTATGCTTCCCGGATCTTTATCAATTATTATGACAATGACGGGAACGATGTTAACGGCGCTTGTCGTTGCAAGAGAATGGGAAAGGGGAACCATGGAGGCAATATTGACAACCGAGATTACAAAACTTGAATTTATTATCTCAAAATATATTGCCTATTTTATTTTAGGGGTGTTGTCAATTGCGTTTTGTCTGTTTGTGATAATCGAAGTGTTTAATGTTCCTTTTTCAGGCTCTTATATTGCGCTTTTTGTTGTTTCTTCGCTTTTTATGCTGACGGGCATAGGCGCCGGACTTTTAATTTCAACCGTTTTCAAGGACCAGTTTGTATCAAGCCAAATGGCGGGCACAATCGGGTTTATGCCGGCTATGATGTTGTCCGGACTGATATATGAAATAGATTCCATGCCTCTTTTTATAAGAATTTTATCGTCGCTGATTCCTGCAAAATATTTTGTTTCGTCAATTTCAAGTCTTTTTTTATCGGGCGTTATTTTAAAAACGCTTGTCATAAATTCGTTCTACATGCTTCTTTTTTCGCTTGCCGAAGGGTTTTTGATTTATATAAACACAAAAGATAGGATTGAAGAATGTTAAAAAAATATTCCCCTCTGTTTGCGCTTATTAAAAAAGAATTTTACTCGGTCTGGCGGGACAAAAAAAGCCGCTCGGTGATTTTTTTGCCTCCGATTTTACAACTTTTTATATTCTCCTATGCTGCCACTTTGGATATCACAAACATTAAAATCGGGGTTCTTGATTTTGATAATACTGAGGTTTCAAGAGAATTTATAAGGCAAATTAAATCAAGCAGATATTTTGACAAAGTATATCATTTTCAAAATAATAAGGAATTAAAAAATGCGCTTGATGAAGAAAAAGTCCGTGCGGCAGTTTATATAAATAACGACTTTACAAAGAAATATAAGGGAAATTTAACCTCTGAAATCCTTATTATTACGGACGGCAGAAGAACAAACGGGAGCCAAATTATATCAGGCTATATACAAGAAATCGCAAATTCTTATACTCCGCTAGGGCATGTTAATAAGCCCGATGGCATACGGTATGAGGTGAGAAATAAATATAACCCTAATCTCTCTTACCATTGGTTCATAATTTCATGCCTTTCCGGAATATTACCCATGACAACCGTTGTTTTATTGTCTGCGCTCTCCCTTGCAAGAGAAAAGGAAAACGGCACTTATGACGAGCTTATAACCCTTCCCCTTAAACCCGTTGAAATTATAACGGGAAAGCTTGTTATCCCTTTATTTTTCGGAATTGCGGACGGTATTTTAATTCTTTTTTTATCGGTAATCTTTTTTAAGCTTCCCTATAACGGCTCTTTTTTGGTTTATATTTTCTCCCTGTGTATTTTTTTGATGTCGGTTGTAGGAGTGGGGCTTTTCATCTCTTCAAGGTGCAGCACGCAACAGCAAGCCATGCTTTTGGTTTTTACCTTCATGTTTCCTTCAATTATACTTTCGGGCTATACCACCCCCATTGAAAATATCACCCCCATGGCGCTTCAACATTTAACCGTCTTGAACCCCTTAAGATTTTTTCTTGTTATATCCAAGGGAATAATTTTAAAAAATATGAATTTATATTACGTTTTTTTAAATTTATTGCCGATTGTTATAATCGGGCTTTTAACGCTTTTTGGCGCAGGGAAAGCATTTCAAGGGAAAAAAAATTAAAAAATTTTAAAGCAGTCGATGTATTTTTAAGCTGAACTTATTGCATTGAAAGCGGGATTAGTGTTATAATGGACTTGTTCCTAATATATGAAAGGTAATTTAATTATGAAAAAGAGTTTAGGTTTTACACTGGCTGAAGTTTTAATTACTTTGGCTATTATCGGTGTAGTTGCTGCGATGACCATTCCTTCGGTTATCGTTAACACCAACCAAGCTGAATTTAGAACAGGCTTAAGAAAAGCTGTTTCTGTTTTGAACTCGGCTTTGACAATGAACACGGCACTTGAAGGTGAATCTCCTCATGACAACGACAGTTTGTTCCATTACCTTCAACAGCACATGTCAGTTATGAAATCAACCACACAGCTTGATTTTAACAGTGACGGCAACTACGCATTTTACACAACAGACGGTATGAGATATGAATTCCCGACCATTTCGAAAGAATTCACAATCCATGAAAACGGACAAAATGCTACATTCAACACTGTCGTTCCCGCTTCAACAGCTAACGGCGGTATTGCAACAGTCGGCAGATGCGGTTCAAAAGGCTTAGCAAATAACGACATGGCAGAAGCAGCCGATACTCCTTGCTTAATTCTTGTTGACGTTAACGGCGACAGAAAACCGACCCCTGCAAATGCAAGCCAAAAAGCTGCATACAGCTATGCTGCCCCCGGCGACAAATTGCTTAAAGACATCTTCTCAATTATGATTACAGATGAAAAAGCAGTTCCTCTCGGTGTTGTTGCTCAAAAAGCTATGTATCAATCTCAAAAATAGTCTGAGTTTGAGTTCATAAAAAAGCGGAGCCAACCGGTTCCGCTTTTTTATATTTTTTATTTTAGCCTACCTTGATTTTATTCTGCTTTGAGCATTAATATTTTTTCCTTCCCCCCCCCCCCCTTTTTTTTCTTCTTTTTTACCTTTTTATCTTACCCTCATATTTTACTTTATATGCTTTGGATATTAATATTTTTTGCCTTTTTTCTTCTTTTATTTTTTATTTACCTTCCTTTATCTTTAGGCTGAAAGCCACCTCATATATTAAAATAAAGACACCCCCCATATTTTTTTTAAGCCAATTTAAAAATAGCTTATACATATAGGGGAATTTAAAAAGGGAGTGTTTTAGTATTTATTTAAAAACATATTTTAAGAAATATCTTAATGTGTAAAATAACGCATTATATGAAAGTTGATAATATAAATTGTATAAATTTTTGAATACAAAAATTTAAAAACACAATAAAAAGGCGTTTTTGATAAAACGCCTTTTTAAAATCTTTTTCTTTGTAACTTCTTTCTATAAACCGAATACTAATCCTTAATCCAACAGGGCTTCAAGTATTGAAGCGTTTTTATTAGCCAGAGTATTTTCTCTGATTTTTGATCTATGGATATATGTTCTCAATGCTTCGCGGATAAGTTCTGAGCGTGAGCGATTTTCTGTATCTGCGATTTTATCAATTTCATCTAAAAATTTTTCGGGCATTGAAATTAAAACTCTTGCCATTTGTCTATTCTCCTTTAACTAATTGGTTTCTCTCTATATTTATATAAACACATTATAAATAAAAAAATTGCCTTTTTTATATAATAATGATATAAAAACCGTAATATTTCTTAACAATTAGTTATTTTAAAGAGTTTAAATAAAGCTCAACTTCCGCACTGTCGTTAAATTCTGTGGCAGTTATAATCACTTTGTTGCTTTTATGTTTAATTCCGCCCAGTATATTATTTTCTTTTAGTTTATATAAAAATTCATCGCAAGTCATGTCGCTTTTCATCTCTACCGTAAAAGTATTGAAAAAATTTTTGTTAACCGTTTTATATCCAAGTTTATCAAGCCCGTCAGACAACGATTTTGCAATTGTATGCCCCATGTTTGCATATTCGACAAGTGCTCTTTTCCCCGTTAAAGAAAGATAAAGCGTGGCGCAAAGCGCAGTCAGCGCTTGATTTGAACAAATGTTCCCCGTTGCTTTTTCTCTTCTTATGTGTTGTTCTCTTGCCTGCAAAGTTAAAACGTATGCCGTCTTTCCTGTTTTATCAAGCGTCCTTCCGGCTATTCTCCCCGGAAGCTGCCTTTTATAAGCATCTTTTACCGCAATAAACCCGCCGTATGCCCCGCCGAAACAAAGGTTCAATCCGAAAGGCTGATAATCGCCCGTTATAATATCTACATTGGGCGGTTCAAGGCATGGCAGAAGGGAAACATCAACAACAGCGATTAAAAGTTCTTTTTTTCTTTTTTCAAAAGGTTTTACAAGCTCCCCGTCGTATTCCGGAAATTGAAAAATTACCCCCGCAAAATCTTCATCTTCGGGCGGAACTTTCCCTATGGTATATTTTATATCCTGTGCCCAAAGGTATGTTTTTATAACTTCAATATAGGCGGGGTTTAAATTTTCGGATATAAAGATATTTTTAATTTTGTTTATTCTGACTGCCATAAGGCAGCTTTCTGCCGCTGCGCTGCCCCCGTCATAAACGCTTGCATTTGAAACATCCATATTTGTTAAATTACAAATCATGGTTTGAAATTCATACATGATTTGTAATGTGCCTTGCGAAATTTCAGGCTGATAAGGCGTATATGCGGATAAAAATTCAAACCTTGAAGCTATATCGTTTATGGGGGAGGGTATATATTTTTTTACTGCCCCCCCGCCAAGAAAGCTGATATAATCTGTTTTATTTTTTTTAGAAATTCCATAAAGCTTTTTTTGAGCGCTAAGCTCGCTTAAGGGCGTTTCTAAATTAAGGCGTTCCGTTCTGCAAACTTTTGGAATAACTTTAAAAAATTCTTCAACGGACTCCGCCCCGATACTTTCAAGCATTTTTTGCCTGATATCATCGGTATGTGCCTCAAAATTTCTCATTTTATGCGATTTCTTCTCTGTAATCTTCATATTCAAGAAGCCCGACGGAATCTTCCTGAATACTTTCGCTTTCTATTTTAACAAGCCAGCCTTTTTCAAACGGATCTTCGTTTATAATTTCCGGCGAATTTATAAGTGCTTCGTTAATTTCAACAATTTTGCCGCCAATCGGCATATAAATTTCGCTTGCCGCTTTAACAGACTCTATTGTTGCAAACACTTCATTTTTTACAAATTCGGCGCCCGCTTCGGGAAGCTCAATAAAAACTATATCGCCAAGCTGTTCTATAGCATAATCGGTTAAGCCGATTGTGCAGGTTTCATCTCCTTCTAATACCCACTCGTGGGTATTAGAGCATAATATTCCTTCGGGAACTTTTGTTTCTTCACTCATACTGTTTCCTTCTTATATTTTTTCTCTATAAATGGTCTTTTAACAATTTTTGCATTGTACAGTTTATTTCTTATCATAACTTGTATGGTTGTGCCAATAGTTTTTTCTAAAGTGTTAAGCGATGTTTCATTATTTGTATAAAGATAAGCAAGCCCGATATTCTTTTTTAATGCGGGAGAAGGCCCTCCGCTTGTAACAATGCCGATTTTTTTGCCTTCAAAATAAATTTCGTATCCGTGGCGCGCAGGAATTTTATCTTCCATAATGAAACTGACAAGTTTTTTTCTTTTTTCGACTTTGCCGATTAATTGCCCTTTTATCGTTTCTTTTCCGTTGTAATCTTCAAATTTTTCTTTTGCAACGGACCATCCGAGCCCCGCTTCAACCGGCGTAACGGATTCGTCCAAATCGTTTCCGTAAAGATGAAGCGCCGCCTCAAGCCTTAAAGTGTCCCTTGCGCCAAGCCCGATAGGAAGAATATTAAACTCCTCTCCTTCTTCAAGGATTTTATCCCAAAGATAGGCGCTGTATGCGTTCTTAACCAAAATCTCAAACCCGTCCTCGCCCGTGTAGCCCGTTCTTGCAATTAAAACATTTATATCTTTAATTTCGCCCCTTTTTATTGAAAAATATGCGGGCTGCAACTCTTTTTTCATGCCCATTTTTTCAATTAAATCGGAAGCCTTGGGACCTTGAACCGCAAGCAGGGAAAAATTATGAGAGTCGTTCACTATGTTAACTTCAAAACCTAGAGAGTTCCTTACCATCCAGTTTAAATCTTCATCAATTCTTGAAGCGTTAACAATTAATAAATAATTTTTTTCTTCAAGTTTATAAATAATAAAATCGTCTATAATTCCGCCGTTTTTATTTGTAAGCTGGCAATAAAGAGCTTTATTAAGCGGCAGTTTTGAAATATCTTGAGGAACAAGCTTTTGAAGAAAAGGCACGGAATCTTTCCCCGATACGAAAACTTCTCCCATGTGCGAAACGTCAAAAAGCCCGACATTGTTTCTTACCGCATTATGTTCTTCAATTATACCTTTGTATGACACGGGCATAAGCCAGCCCGCAAAGGAAGTCAGCTTCGCATTTAATTTTGTTTGTTCGTTATATAAAAAAGTTTTTTTATCCATTTTTCATTTATCTTACATATACTCTGGGCAATCGAACCTTAAGACGACAAGTTAATTCATAGTTAATAGTGTCTAAAATTTCTGCCCAACTGTCAACGGATAGGAAATTTTCTTTATCCTCTCCTAAGATTGTTATAACATCTCCCACGGATACGTCAAGCCCTGTTACATCAAACATCATTTGATCCATTGTAATTCTTCCTATTTGATTCACAAAAATTCCGTTAACGGAGCCTTTTATTTTGTTTGACAAACCTCTGGAAACGCCATCTGCATAGCCTATCGGGATAGTTGCAACTTTTGTGTCATGCTTAGCTATAAATTTGTATCCGTAACTGACCCCTTCCCCCTTTTTTATTGTGTGAACATTTGTAACACGTCCTTTTACCCCGATAAGTTGCTTAAGTGGGGGAAGTTTAACAACAGGCTCAACCCCTTTGGTTAAGGGGGTAAGCCCGTAAATTACAATCCCGAGCCTTATTAAGTTGTATCTGTTATCATCGGTTAAAAAGGCGCCAATGCTGTTTTGACAGTGTATTTTAAGCCCCGATGTATCGACACTGCCGATTACAAAATTAAATTTTTCAATTTGCGCATTTAAAATTTCTTTGTTTTCGGCGTCTGCAAAATGGGTAAATATGCCCGTTAATTCAACGCAATCAAGGCTTTTAATTTTATTTACAAAACTTTGCGCCGCTTTATAATTAATTCCTATTCTGTTCATGCCCGTATCAACTTTAACCTGAACTTTTAATTTTTGCCCTTTTGTTTGATACAGAATTTTAGCCGCTTCAAGATGTTCATCATTAAAAACGGAAACCGTTATATCGTTGTTCAAAGCCGCCTCAAATGCCCAAACGGGAACCGCCCCGAGAACAAGAACGGGGCATAATATTTTATTTTGCCGAAGTTCAATCCCTTCATCAATTGAAGCCACCCCAAACGATTTTATCCCGAGCGCAAGCAAAGTAGGTGCGCACATAAGGCTTCCA
>CAYUWO010000002.1:34442-69016 GCA_964448535.1 uncultured Gammaproteobacteria bacterium
TTTTATAACAGCCATAAGCTCTTTTTTTTCAACATTTTTAATATTCTTTTTAATATTTAAAATATTTTCTTCAAGATTAGATAAATTTATTTCAACCCAAGAATCCCTGTGTTTATTAGTGTAACTTGTTCTTACGTTTCTCATTTTCGCCTCATTTTATACAAAGAAAGAGTATTTTCAAGAAGACAATATATTGTCATGGGCCCTACCCCGCCCGGAACCGGAGTTATAAAAGAAGCTTTTTTGCACACTTCTTCAAAAACAACGTCCCCCCTAAGCTTTCCTTCTTTATTTTTTGTAATGCCGACATCAATAACAACTGCCCCCTCTTTTATCATATCCCCTTTTATAAGCCCTTCAACTCCGGTTGCGGAAACAAGAATATCTGCCATCAAGGTTAAATCTTTCAGATTTTTTGTTTTGGAATGGGCGCAAATTACGGTTGAATTTTCCCGAAGAAGAAGCTGGGAAACAGGCTTGCCCACTATATTCGACCTTCCTGCAACAACCGAGATTTTGCCTTTAATTTCAACGTTCGATAATTTTAACAATTTTATTATTCCAAGCGAAGTGCAGGGAAAAGCATAAGGGGTCTGCCCCAAAAAGAGCTTTCCCGCATTATATGAATTAAAGCCGTCGACATCTTTTTCAGGAGAAATTCTGTCTAAAAAATCGTTTTTGTTAAGGTGATTCGGAAGAGGAAGCTGTAATAAAACGGCGTCGATTGATTCGTCATTGTTCAAATTATCTATAACATTTATCAATTCTTGTTTTGTCGTATCATGCGGGAGCTCTTTTAAAAGGGAATTAAACCCTGCGTATTTTGATTTTTCAATTTTATTTTTAACATAAATTTTGCTTGCGGGGTTATCCCCGACAATAATAACCGCAAGAGCGGGCTTTTTATCAAGTTTTTCAACCTCAAGTTTGAGGTTTTCCAAAAGCTTATTTGATATTTCTTTTCCGTCTATAATTTTTGCGCTCATAATTTACCCTTGCGGAAGGTTCAACCTTGTATAGACAGCCCTTAAACAATTTTCAAATTCTTTTTCGTCAGCTTTTTCTCCAAAATCGGGAATTACCCCGATAAGGCTTATTCCCATTGAGTTAATTGCCTCAATTGTTTTTGGCGTTTCATTTTCTTTTGTTTTATTTAAAAGAACCCCGAATTGCCCCCCCATGACATATTTTTTTGAATTATCAAAAATTTTACCTATAACTTTAACGGGGCTTGAGCCTGTCTTTGAAACAAGAAGAGTTGTGTCTATCGGATAATCTACAAGCTGATTTAAATATTTTAAATCGTACTCGCAGTCAAACAGAACAAAATCGTAACTTTCAACAAGTTTAACAAGTGCGTCGTTCATCTGTTTTGTAATCGGGCAGCGGCAATCTTTTGAAGCAACAAGCCATGATACTATTAAATCAACATTCGGCTCAAGTTCAACAAGAATATCTTCAAGCGCCCACTCTATATACTCCTGTTTTGTCATTTTATCGGGAATGCCCGTGTTATATTCATGCTTTCCGCTTCTTATCCCGTATATTGTTTTTTTGGTTTCAAGCCCGAAAAACCCCGCAAGCTCGCCCGTTAAATCGTTATCCACAAGAAGAATCGAACTTTCTTTAAATTTTTCTTTGATTATACGGGCAAGATGATACAGGGTTGTTGTCTTTCCGCTGCCTGACTTTCCGATAATTGCAACAGTTGATGTCATAAATTCCTTAAAAAAATTGTAATTACTCGTTATTTTATTATAAAATTTATTTTATGAAAAATACAAATTGTAAAAAAACTTTGTTTATAAATTTTGGCGGAATCGGAGATGAAATTCTATTTTTGCCTGCGATTGAAGGTTACAAAAAGTTGTTTGGCAATTCAAAAATCACTCTTTGCACCGAGCCGCGCTCAAAAGGAATAAAAAATTTATCTTCTTATATTGACGAAATTATTACGGTCGATATAAAAGCGGGGGGGGTTAGAAAATATATTAATGTTTTAAAATTAATAGTTTCCCTTTGGTTCAAAGGTTACGACACGGTAATTTCAAGCGGGAAATCGCCATTTGTGCCCATAATATTATTTTTAAGCGGCATAAAAATAAAAGCGGGATACAAAACAAAAACATCAAAACTTTTAACTTATCAAGTTCCCTTAAATGAAAATTGTTATGCCGGAAATATGTATTTTGACCTTATAAAGCCGTTTGGAGAGGTTGAGTTTAAGCTTCCCGATATTTTGCACGATTCGGATTTTCAATTGCCTGAAAATGTTTCTATGGGCGAATTTACTCTTGTTCATCCCGGAGTTTCTTTAATGAGCATAAAAAAGAATATTTTAAAATGCCCCGACAAAGATTTTTGGACAGAATTAATAAAAGGGCTTTTGGACAGAGGCGAAAAAGTCCTTTTGGCGGGCGGTCCTGACGATTCTAAAATTGTTGAAGAAATTTTAAAATCAGAAAAAATTTCAAATAATCCGAATTTTTATTCAATGTTTAATAAAACAAAAAACCTTTATGAAATGGCAGGGCTGATTAAAAAAGCAAAAAGGATGATATGCTGCGACAGCGCGCCCCTGCATATTGGCGTAAGTTTAAAAGTTCCTCTCATTGCGCTTTTTGGTCCCACCAACGAGTTAAAACTCGTTCCGAAAAACGAAATATTTAAAGTAGTTGCAACAAACGCCGATTGCCGTCCCTGTTTATGGCACAAAAGAAAAAACAACTGTGAGGAGTCTTTTTGTTTAAAGTTTTCACCAAAAGATGTACTGGGTCAAATAAATTAAAAAATCTTTTTTTATTGCGTTTAAGGGCTGATTATTGTAGAATTTTTATTATAGCCACCTAATTGACTTTTATAAAGCGAGGATATATGAAATCGTTTAAAAAAATATTTTATAACATAACATTCTGTTCTGTTTTTGCGCTCACAACAAACAGCGTTTTTGCCGTTGCCATAACTGATGTTCCCAAAAATTACTGGGCGGCGGATGAGATAGTTTATTCAATTAATAACAACATTATTGAAGCAAAAGAGGATAAATTCCTTCCGGCAGAGGCAATTACAAGGTCTGAATTTGCAAATGCGGTTTATAGAACAATAGAGCGGAATGTCTACGTCGATGAAAAAAACTTTAAGGATATTTCAAACAAAACAAGATATTCTGACAGCATTCTATCTTTAAATCAGCTTCGGGTCATTTTCGGTTATCCGGACGGAAATTTTAAACCCGAGCAAAAATTGAAAAGAAGCGAAGCCTCAAGCGTTGTCGCAAATGTTGTAAGAAGCGATTTATGGAACATAAACGCTTTGGATAAATTCAAAGATAAAAACGATGTTCCGAAATGGGCGGCTGATTCATATATAAGCAACATTTTAAATGATATTTACGTTAATTATCCGGTTGAAGACAAGCTTTTGCCGTCTGAATATTTAACAAGGGCAGAGGCTGCCGTATTAATGGTTAAATTAAAAAACGCAATTGAAAATTACAAGCTCTCTTATATGCCCGCTAAAGAAAACACGGACAAATCTCTTGAAGGCGGCGGGGAGGCTGAAGAAGAAAAAGTCATGCCTGTGTTTGTCGGAACAAACACTTTAGCCGAATTTCAACCCGCAATGAAAAATCAGGTAGATTTATACGACTCTAAAAAAATTATCCTTGCGGGCAACATTGTTCCTGTTAAATCTCTTCAAAAGATTAATTCAAAAAAAGTAAACATAGACGATGTTGTTGAATACACTTCTCCTAAGGATATTTACTCCGCCGAAGGAACCCTTCTTTATTCCGCCGGCACAAAATTTACGGGATATGTCGATAGGATAGAAAATTCTTTTTGGTTTAAAAGAAAAAACAAAGCTTATATCGTGTTTAATAAAGCAGTTTTAACAAACGGCACGGAATTTCCTATAGCCGGAGTTTTATATTCAACCTACGGGGGAGATATTGTTCTTGAAAAGAGTAAAAATTCAATCAAGGTTCAAAGGGACGCAAAAAGAAAATTTAAAAAGAGAAATGCGGCAATCAGGCTGACAGATAAGCTTGTTCCCGTTATAAAATATAAAGAAAACGGAAAAAACAGCCTGTTTATGCTTTTAACCGCAGATATGATAATTCCTGATTCAAGCGCACTTTAAATATGGAAAACACAGAAGTTTCAAATCTTTTAAATACCTCATGCGCTCTTGTCAGCGAGGGCGACTTTGAAGAGGCATATAAAAAGCTCTCAAGAGCCTTAAAACTTGACCCTTGTAATTTGGAAGCCTTAAAAACAATGGGGCTTGTGCTTGTTAACCTTGAAAGATATAAAGAAGCCTGTGATTATTTTTTAAGGGCTGTAAAATCAGACGATAAAGACGCAAATTCATGGTTTTATTTAGGGTGCTGCTTTGAAAAAGAAGATGATTATAAAAAGGCGCAAAAAGCTTATACAAAAGTGATTTCTTTAAGAAAAGAATACTATGATGCGTATAAAAGCCTCGGGATTTTATATTTAAAAACGGGGGAATACGAAAAAATAGTGAAAAAACTGTCAAAAATTACCGAAATAGCACCTGACGATTATCAATCTTATTATATTTTAGCTTCCGCTTATATGGGGCTCCAATGCGAAGAAAAATCCGCCGAGCTTTTAAAAAAGGCACACAGCCTTGTGCCTGAACATATACAGATAGTAAACAATTTAACAAGCTGTCTTATTTCTCTCGGAAAAACTGAAGAAGCACTTTATTATTTGAATAATGCGTATAAAATCTCCCCTGATGACCCGCAGCTTAATTTTAATTTAGGCTCTGTTTACCAGCTTAAAAAAAATTATAAAAAAGCGGTTAAATATTTTGAATTTGCTTATGGTAAAGAACCCGCAGCGGCAACAATTACAAGCCTTGCGAACTGTTATATAAACCTTGGGGAATGGGACAGCGCTTTTAAATATTACAAAATACTGTATGAAAATTATCCCGACAAAACCTCTTTTGCGAATAACTTTATAAATTGCGCAATTGAATGTGAAAAATATGAGGAAGCAATTACCGCAATTGAGAAATTAATTGAAGGTGAATGCAAATCCGTTGAGCTTATTAAAAAACAAGGCTTTGTTTTAAGAATGCTGCACAGGCACGAGGAGGCAATCAACGTCCTTGAAGTCCTTGTAAAAAGGGGAAAAATTGATTACGATATTTATTATAACCTTGGAATTTCAAAAGCCCAAACCGGAGATTTTGAAGGAGCAAAAGAAGCTTTAAGAAAATGTGTTCGATTAGAGCCTGAAAACCCCATTGCAAGAAAAGATTTAGGAATTTTATACCTTTATATGAATTTTGTCGACTGGGCGCAGGATGAGCTAAAAACGGCATATCAAATTGAGCCTGATAATGACGAATATGTTTATAATTACGCTTTTAGCCTCTATAAAGGCGGAAATTACACGGAGGCGGATAAACTTTATAAAAAAGCAATTGAGCTGAATAAAAACAATTCAATGTATTATTCTTCATACGGAGATAACCTTGTTATTTTGCAAAAACAAGATTTGGCGCTTGAAAATTACAAAAAGGCAATTTTGTTAAATCCTAAAAATGTTCAAGCCAATTTCGGACTCGCTAAAATTTATTATTCAAAGAAAAAATACGAGGTTGCAAAAGAAATTTTAGAAGATTTAACAGGAATTACAAACGAACCTGAAATTTTAAACTTGCTTGGGGTCTGTTATCTTGGTTTAAAAGAATATGAAAGAGGGCTCGGGATTTTTTATAAACTCTGCCTTTCATATCCAAACAACCACATTAATTCAACTAACCTTGCAAAATGTTATCTGAAAACCGGCAATAAACAGAAAGCAAAAGAGTTTGCAATGAAAGCGCTTGAAAAATATCCCGATTTTGAGGACGCTTTAAAAATTTTAAAAGAGGTAAACAAAGAAGATGAATAAAAAAAGTATACTTTCCCTTATGCGCCCCACGGGCAAATTACATTTAGGGCATTATCTGGGAGTTTTAACAAACTGGGTTAATCTTCAAGAGGAGCATGAATGTTTTTACGGAGTTGCAGACTGGCATGCTCTGACTACCAAATTTGACGAAACGGACAGTTTAAAATCAAACACTGTTGAAATTGTAACCGATTGGCTTTCATCAGGCATAGACCCCGAAGTTTCAACCGTATATCTCCAATCTCTTGTGCCTGAAACGGCAAAACTCCATATTTATTTAAGCATGATAACCCCGATGAATTGGGCGCAAAGGGACCCGACCTTAAAAGATATGGTTAAAATTATGAAAGATAAAACAACCAAAGATGAAGGCTTTACATACGGGCTTATCGGATATCCGATTTTAATGGCTGCCGATATCTTAACTTTTGATGCGGATTATGTTCCGGTTGGAATTGACCAGGTTGCACATATTGAAATTGCAAGGGATATTGCAAGAAGGTTTAATAATATCTATAAAACCGAGCTTTTAAAAGAACCTGCGCCTAAATTAACTCAAACCCCCTTGCTCAAAGGGTTGGACGGCAATAAAATGGGTAAATCTTTTAATAACGATATAAAAATATCAGACGATGAAGAAACTACGGTTAAAAAAATTATGACGGGAATAACAGACCGCTCAAGATTAAGAAAAGATGACTTGGGACATCCGAACGAGTGTGAAGTTATTTTCCCCTATTGGAAAATATTCGGCAAAACAAGCGAAATCGAAGAAATTTCAAACGCTTGTAAAATGGGAGAAATAGGCTGTGCAGATTGTAAAAGAAAGCTCGCATGCAAATTGAACGAAACAATGAAACCCGTTAGAGAAAAAAGGAAATTTTTTGAAAAAAACCCTGATAAATTAAAAGAAATCATAATTGAAGGCTCAAAAAAAGCACGTATTAAAGCAAAAGAAACTTTAAACAGAGTTGAAGAAACGATTATGATTTTTAAGTAAAAAACCCCAAAAAGGGGCATTTTCTTTTTGATAAAATTTATTGTTCTCTGTTGCTTACAGCCTGACCTGCTTTATGACCGATTGAATATGAAAGAACCGAACCGCACACAAACAACAAATCTATTCCTATTTTTGCAAGGGTTTGTTTTGCGTTTCCTTTGGGGCTTTTGCCCAAGTTTTCAAACCATTTTGAAGCTTTGCCGAGAACATCATTTAACGTTTTCGATTTGCTTAACGTTTTTGCGATTTTACCCGCAAATCCTTTTTCTGCCTGAATGCCACCCGTAATTTCACTTCTTACATATTTCATAGCCGATTCGCACCCAAACATTGTGCTCATAGCCGCCGTTTCTTCAATTAAAGCGGCATACTGGTCATCGTCTTTTAAAACTCTGTATCCTGCCCCCGCACAAAGAAGCGGGTTAACGGCTTTTTGAGCAATTGCGCCGATTTTAGTGTTTGCGCCGGTTGATTTAACGATATCGTCCAAAACATCTGATCTGCCGACTTTTTCAAAAAAGCTTTCAATAGGCTTATCTGCATGACCAAGAAGCTTTCCCGCACTTTTTGAAATATTTGAAAATAAAGATGAATCCGAGCCGGATACACTGTCAATAAGCCCTGTATACTGACACCCCGCAACAACATCTCTCGTCGGGTCATGCTGGCTTACGCCCTTAAAAAGATTTCTTGTTCCAAATATTGCCGTAGACGCTATACCCATTGAAACTGCCTTCCAAACTTCCTTACTTTAATAAAGTATTTTTCATCCAAAAAATTGCTTTTATTTATAAAATTTAATATTTATTTACAACGTAAATGTTTTCTTATAAAATCATCTTGAGTACAATTTAAAGGAATATAAAATTGGAAATTAAACCTATTAATGCAATTATCTACAATCAAGATATTGTCGATATCCAAAATGTTACGGCGCCGCCTTATGACGTTATTACAAATCAGTATTGCGATGAGCTTTATAATAAAGACCCTTACAACATCGTAAGGCTTATTTTGACAAAAGGCGAAAACAGATATCAAGACGCCAAAAAGTTTTATGACGAATGGATTGAAAAGAAAATTTTAATAAAAACGGATAAGCCCTCGATTTTTTACATGATTCAAAAATACACAACCGAAGGGGGCAAAAAAATTGAAAGAAAGGGTTTTATTGCAAGAAATAAAATTGAAGAGTTTTCGACCAAAAAAATTCTTCCCCACGAATATACAATGGGCGCCCCGAAAGAGGACAGGCTCAAATTAACAAGGGCAATAGACGCCAATTTAAGCCAAATTTTTATGGTTTATACGGATAAAGATTTAAGAATTGAAAAAGAAATTTTGCCGAAATACATTTCAAAAAAACCGTTTGCGGACATTGTTGACGATAACGGGGTTGAGCATATTGTTTATTTAATTGATGATGAGCAGGACATTAAAATTTTCCAAGAAACTTTAAATGATAAAACCCTTTTAATAGCAGACGGACACCACAGATATGAAACCGCCTTAAATTATTCAAAAGAGTCAAATGAGCCGGAGGCTCAATATGTTATGAGCTATTTTACAAACTCGGAAGACGACAATTTAATTATATTCCCGACTCACAGAATAATTACTAAAGAATTGGAACCTTCATTTATAAAAAAATCAATAAGAAAATATTATAATATTGAAATAATGGAGTTTACCCCCGAAAACAAGGATAAAATAAAAAAAGAGTTTTTAGAAAAGCTTGAACAGTATAACAAAGAACAAATTACAACCGGGCTTTATATGAAAGAAGAATCCGCATTTTATCTGTTAAAATTAAAAGATTCTTCGCTTGATTTAATTGATGCGCCGGATGTTTTAAAAAAGCTCGATATTTATGTGCTTCAAGAGCTTTTAATTACAAAAGAGTTTAATTTTACAAAAGAAGAACAGATGTCGCAAAACGGAATAAAATATATAAAGCAAGAGTTTGAAGCTTTTGATATGATTGATAACAAAAAAGCTTCGGCAAGCTTCATTATGGCGTATCCTAAAATGGAAGATATTAAAGAAGTTTCAAAACAAGGATACAGAATGCCCCAAAAATCAACTTACTTTTATCCCAAGCTTTTATCCGGCATAGTGATTAACCCCTTGCATAAATAAATGAGAAATTATATTATTACAAATTCAAAAACAAAATACGGCGCAAATTATAACAAAGAAACAAAGTGCGTTGATTTTGCCCTCGTGTCCGACACGGCAGAACATGCGGTTTTGTGCGTTTTTAAAAACCCTTTGGGGGATGTTCCTTTCGGGGTTTACGAAATGGAGAAAAAAGGAAACCTTTTCACAATATCAATTAAGGCAAAAACTCTTTTAAAAAAACGCGGGGTTTTTTATTACGGATACAGAGTTTTTGGGGGAAATTTCAAAAAATCTCCGGAATATAAACCGGGGTCTGATATCGGTTTTGTTTCAAGGCTGGACAATCAGGGCAACCGCTTTAACCCGAATAAACTTGCCTATGACCCGTATTCGCTTGAATTATCTCATTCTCATTCAAGCGTGTCGGGCGATATGACCCCTTTTCGCTCGGGAGATAAAAATTATCTTTCGGATAATTCCAAAATAGCCCCGAAAAGCGTCTTTAAAATCATAAAAGAAATGAAAATAAAAAAGCCTTCAATAAGAGCCCTAAAAGATGAAATTATAGGGGAAGTCCACCTAAAAGATTTAACCCGCCTTGTTAAAATGAAAGGGAAGGGAACTTATAAAGGCGCCGCCAAATTTGTAAAACAGGTTAAAGAAACCGGCGTTACAATGGTAGAGTTTCTTCCTTTATCGGAGTTTGATTCTCATATCAACAAAGGTAACCATTGGGGGTATATGCCCTTAAGCTATTTTGCGGTCAAAAAAGGATATTCCTTTGATAAAGCTCCTTACGGCGCTTTGTATGAATTTAGGGAACTTGTAAACGAATTTCATAAAAATAATATAAAAGTCTGTCTGGATGTCGTATACAATCATACGGGCGAGGGGGGAACATACGGAGATAACGAGGATGCCAACCTTTTTTCATACGCTTTAATTGACAATAAAAGCTACTATAAACTTGCCCAGAATGCGCACTATACAAACCACTCAGGCTGCGGAAACGACTTTAATACATTAAATCCCGTTTCAAGGGATTTAATCATTGATTCTTTAAGCTTTTGGATAAATCAGGGGGTAGACGCTTTCAGGTTCGACCTTGCCGTTGCTTTAATGGATACATCTAATTCAGGATATGCGATGTATGATAAAAACGGCGGCATATTAAAAACTTTGAAAGAAAAACTTGAAGAAAGAGGGCATAAGATTTGTCATCCCGATGAAAAGGGGGACGGGGTTAATTTAATCGCCGAGCCTTGGATGTGCTCCGGAGCATATAACTATCAGCTGGGCAACTTTCCTTCCTATTTTGCCGAATGGAACGACGTTTCAAGAGATACTATAAGAACTTTTTGTTTCCACCCTCAATTTATCTGCCCCGCCGCAATTAAAAGCATTATAGAAGGCACGCCGTATAAATTCGGCAACAAATTAAGAAGCATAAACTATGTATCATGCCATGACGGGTTTTCCCTTTTTGATTTAAACACCTTCGACAGGCCAAACCCCGAAACCAAAGGCGGTTTTATAGGGGAGGCATGCTCAAGTTTTAGCGGGAATGAAGCCGAACAGGATAATTCAATCAGAAAACAAATTTTAATCCTTATGGTGTCTTATGGAATCCCTATGGTGCAGTTCGGGGATATTTTCCTTCATTCAAAACTCGGAAACAACAACAGCTATAATTTAGATAACAGAATAAACAGAATCGATTACAAGCTTGACACAAGAAAAGAAAGATTGAGCAAATTCATAAAAGAACTTATAAAATTCAGAAAAGAAAACACGGTCTTTACGGCGGTTTCATATCCTAAAACCATTGAATACCTCTATCCTTCTTCAGATAAAATAAACGATTATGACGATTCATATTGGAAAAATAACGCTTCAAACATAATTTGTTTTAAAACGGGAGATACAAAAAACAACTTTTATATCGCAATTTCAAAAGATTCAAATCAAATAAAACTCACCCTTCCTAAAAACACAGGGAAAAGAAAATGGTACTTAATCGCAGACACAAAAAAAGACTTTATAAACCTAAAGGGCAAAAAATTCAATGATTCATTCCATATGCTCGAGCCTTTCGGCGCATGCATATTTAAAGAGAAATAGGGGGTATATCAATGGAAGAACTTATGGAAATTTTTGAAACACTCGTTAAAATTCCTTCTCCTTCGCTTCATGAAGAAAATGTTTCAAATAAAATAATTGAAATTTTGACAAAAGCGGGCATTCAGGCAAAAATAGATTCGTACGGAAATATCCATGGGTTTGTTAAAGCCTCGGATAAAAATAAAAAACCTCTTATGCTTTCTTCCCACATGGATGTTGTCGGAGATGATTCCCCCGTTAATATCGTCTACGATAAGGAATTTATTCAAACAGATAAAAAAAGAACGCTCGGCGCTGACGACAAAGCCGGAGTTGCGGCTGCGCTTAAGCTTGCTCTTGATATTCAAAAAACAATGAATAATATACCCCATGGCGGGCTTGAAATTATATTTACGCGCGATGAAGAAAACTCAATGACAGGAATTGAAAATATCCGGTTTAATGAAATTGAAGCTCAAGATATTCTTGTTTTGGATTCTGACAAATTAGGCAGTTTTGAAATATCCGGCGCCGGATATTCAAAATTGAACCTTTCTGTTATAACTCCGTTTGGCGGGCATTCGGGGCTTGATATAGGGGACAAAACCAAGCTTAACGCCGCAAAATTAATAGCAGAGCTTGTTGAGCTTATTCCTCAAGGGGTTTACAAAGAAAACGAACTCGGAGTTATAACATCAATAAATTTAGGCTCAATTGTTGCGGGCGGGGTTGACAATTCGATTTATTCGGCGGTTGAAAACAAAATTGAAAGAACGGATGCAGCAAGGTTTGTATGCTTCAAATCAATGTCAAATTTAATCAACACAAAAGCTTATGCCCATTATTCGCTTAGAAGTTCCGATAAAAATTTTGAAAATGAATTAATTTCAAAAATTCAGGATATCATTTTTAAGTTTAACGAAAAATACAAAAATTTAGCAAAAGCATATCTTGAGGTTGAAGAACATCTTCCGATTTTTAATAAGTCAAAAGACGAAACAATGATTGAAATTGCCAAAAAAGCGGGTCAAAAAGCGGGAGTTGAAGTCAAGGTGCAATCTTTTCATGCGGGCGCTGAAACCCACATTTACGCAAACAGAAAAAATAAATATGATGCTCCTCTCCGCCCTGTTCTTGTCGGGATTGCCGACATATTTAACATGCACTCTCCAATGGAGAAAATGAATGTAGAAACTTTTAAAAAAGGGTACGACTTTATAAGAGAAATTTTTGTTGAATATAACTCTTGATAAAACTTTATTTTAAATGTATAATACGTTCGTGTTTATATGGTTAAAACCCATGTAGCATTTGAAACAGAGCTTTGTAAACATTTGTAAATTCCATTGTGCCATGTTAGCAATATTTTCTGTTTTCAAACATTTTAATAGTTGTAACAGTGAAGTTTGTTAGATGTTAATAAAAAGGAGATATAGAAATGATTCATCCGATTCAAAGTTTTAATGAAGCTTCTGCCCCCAAAAAAGCGGCAATCGTTGCCGGTGCTGTTGCTACCGCTGCGGGCGTCGGTTCGTTGGTCTATGCCGCAAAAACAGGAAAAGCAGGACAAGCAATTGCTGACGTATTTAAAAAAACCGGCGAAAATGAAACCGTTAAATCAAAATTAGGTAAAGTAGTTTCAGCTTTCGGCGAAGGGTATAAAAACCTCGGCGACAAACTCGTTTCACTCGGCAAAAAAGCAGAGCCCGCCATTAACGCCGTAAAAGAAAAAGCAAGCGAAGTTGCCAAAAATGTACAGGCAAAAGCAAGCGAAGTTAAAACAGCTGTAACGCACAAAGCTTCAAATAAAGTTTAAGTTATTAAGGTAAAGTAGATCTGATAGCTCCGAAACTAACGATTCGGAGCTTTTTATTTAGCCGTATTAACCTTGGCGGCGGTCATTTTTATCCTGCGCAAAACAAAATATTTTTGCCGTTAAAATAAAACTTAACTATGATTCAAGTTTAAGTTTAAGATAATCTTTGAGTGCTAATTTCCAATTCCTAAGCATTTTATTATTGTCCATAACAGAATACTTAGGGCGCCTTGCAGGACGGGGAAATTCCTCCGTTGTACAGGGTTTTAAGTTAACTTGGATATTTTCATATTCAAAAATTGTTTTTGCAAATTCATACCAGCTTACGGGCTTTCCGCCCCCAGACAAATGATAAATTCCATAGGGCATATTTATAATTTTGATAAGCGCCTCGGCTAAATCCATAGTCCATGTGGGAGTTCCTATCTGGTCGTCAACCACTTTAATTTCTTCTTTATCTTTAAGGGATAACATTGTATCCACAAAGTTTTTGCCATAAGTTCCGTAAAGCCAGCTTGTTCTTGCAATATAAAATTTCTTACAATGTTTTTGTATCTCAATTTCACCCCCGAGTTTTGTTTTACCGTAGACGGTTTTGGGGTTTGGTTTATCAGAGGGCAGATAAGGTGTTGTTTTTTCTCCGTCAAAAACGTAATCGGTTGAAATTGCAACAATCGGGATATCAAATTTTTCACATACAACGGCAAGATTTTTTGTCCCCACAGTGTTTATAAGCTCTGCTTCCTTCGGCTCGGCTTCAGCCTTATCAACATTTGTATATGCAGCAAGGTGCATAATTAAATCGGGTTCCGTACTTTTAACAAATTCGATAATTTCCCCCTCTTTTGTTATATCAAGAATATCAACATCGGTTTCGATTACTTCATAACCCTCATCTTCAAGCGTCGGGCATAAATCTTGCCCGAGCATGCCGTATGCTCCCGTTACTAAAATTTTCATAGCAAATCTTCATCCTTAATTTCTTTAATGTATTTAGCGTTTTTATCTTTTAAACTTAATATAGGTTCAAAATCAATTCCCCAATCAATATTAATGTCTTTATCGTCCCATTTTATTCCCCCTTCGTCTTTTGGAGAATAATTTCCGGATACTTTGTAGTTAACTTCCGCAAATTCGCTTAATGTGGCAAATCCGTGGGCAAAGCCTTTAGGAATGTACAATTGAAGCTTATTTTCTTCGCTTAGCTCTCTTTTAACCCATTTTAAAAATGTGGGGGAATTTTTTCTTATATCAATTGCAACATCTATAATTTTCCCTTTTGTGCAGCGGATGAGCTTTCCCTGAACATTAGGGTTTTTTTGGTAATGTAGCCCTCTTAAAACCTTATAGCTTGACATAGAGTGGTTATCCTGAATAAAATCATCGTCGATTCCATTTAAAATAAAGTCCTCTTTTTTATAGGTTTCAAGAAAAAATCCGCGCTCATCCCCAAAAACTTTAGGTTTAACAAGAATAATCCCCTTAATTTCTGTTTCTTCAAATTCAAACGGCATAAATAACCTCTTTTTTTAAAAGTATACATTTAAAATAGACATTTTACAAAGTTTTTTGTAAACTTAATTTATGAAAATATATAAAATAATATTATATTTGCTTTTTTTCATTCTGCTTTATGCCTTTTTGGCAGAACCGAACTTAATAACGGTTAAAACAATAAATTTAAAATCAGACGATATAAAAAATTTAAAAATTGTATTTTTATCCGATTTTCATTTTTCAAGGTTTGCGCCTTTTAGGCTGAAACGCTTGGTAAACAAAGTTAACGCTCTAAATCCCGATATAATAATTTCCGGAGGTGATTATGTAATTGCCCACAGGGCGAGCCTTTCCATGGATTTAGATAAAATGATATCCGCCTTATCTAAAATGAAGTCAAAATATGGAATATACAGCGTTCTTGGAAACCATGATTATTTTAGAGATTCTAAAATAATAATAGAAAAACTCAGACAGTACGGAATAACCGTTCTTGAAAATTCAAACACCGCAATAAATGCGGACGGAAAGCCTCTGTTTATAGCGGGCATATCCGATATGCAAACGACTTATTATTCTCTTGACAAGGCGCTTTTAAACACAAAACCGCCCGTCATTCTCGTTTCTCACTCTCCCGATATTTTCCCCGAAGCAAAAGGCAGAGTAAATTTAATTCTTGCGGGACATACCCACGGAGGTCAGGTAAGGATACCGTTTTGGGGTGCTTTAATAGTGCCTTCCGAATACGGCAAAGCGTTTGAATCGGGTTTTATTGAAAAACTCATGTTCGTAGGGCGCGGAATAGGAACAAGCTTTTTGCATGTAAGGTTTAATTGCCCTCCTGAAATTGTTGTTATAAATTATATTTAACATTTTGTTGTTAGTTATTATTTTTTATGATAGAATCTCCTTAGTTGAATCGCAAAAAAAAGAGCGGCAAAAACCGTTCTTTTTTTTAGGGTAAAAATTAAAACACGGCTATATAATTTTTATGAAAAAGACAGTAAGCAAAAAAGAAATAATTGAAAAAATCACCCCCGTTATTGAAAACACCGGAGTAAGATACAATTTAATCCCGCTTGAAATTTCTTTTGAAAAGGAAAACGGACAGTGGTTCTTAAGAATTTACATATATTCTTTTGACCACCCCGTTAATCATAAAGATTGTGAGAATATCTCGCACAGTCTGGGCGATTTATTGGATGAAATCATTCCTTTTAAATATTACCTTGAGGTTTCCTCCCCCGGACTTAATAAAAGGCTTAAATCAAAGCTCGAATATCAAATTTTTAAAGGGCACAGCGTTATAATCAAAGTCAAAAATCCGATTGACTCCGATATAAATAAAACCTTTAAAGGGATAATTAAAGATTATAACGATGCATACGGTTTAAAGGTGTCAGTCGGCGAAAGGGAGTTTGAAATTCCGGCGGATAACCTTTTTTCCGTCAGATTAAATGACATTGAAGAAATATAGGAGATAAAAAATGATTAAAATCGGAACGGCGCTTTTTGAAGCGGCAGAACAGCTTGAAAGAGAAAAAGGGATTTCAAAAGATGTCCTTGTTTCTTCTCTTTGCGATGCTCTTGTGGCAGGATATAAAAAACACATTAAAGATAAAGATGCGGAAAACGTAGAGGCAATTTTAGACGAAGAATCGGGGGAAATCGGCGTTTTTAGGACAAAATCCGTTGTTGAAACGGTTGTTAACCCCGACCTTGAAATTTCTTTAGAGGACGCCAAAGAAATTGACGATGAAGTAGAACTTGAAGATGAAGTTAAAATTGAAGTTACGCCCGAAGATTTCGGAAGAATTGCCGCACAGGCTGCTAAACAGGTTATTACTCAAAGAATCAGAGAGGCCGAGAGAAAACTTGTTCTGGATGAGTTTATGAGCAAAAAAGGCACTCTAATAACGGGGATAATTCAAAGAAGGGACGAGAGAAACGTTATTGTAAACATAGGCAAAACGGACGCCGTCATGCCCTCTAAAGAACAGCTGCCGGGAGAATACTATAAACCCGGAAACAGAATCAGAGTTTTTGTTTTAAACGTTAAAGAAACAACAAGGCTTCCGCAAGTTATTGTTTCTCAGGCACATTCAGAGATTGTAAGAGAATTATTCGAGCTTGAAGTGCCTGAAATTGAAGATGGCATTGTTGAAATAAAATCCATTGCAAGAGAAGCCGGATACAGGACAAAGCTTGCCGTTTGGTCAAACGACCCCTCGGTAGATTCCGTGGGCGCATGCATAGGTCCGAGAGGTTCAAGAATCCAAACCATAGTAAACGAACTTAAAAATGAAAAAATTGATATTGTAAGATATTCAAATGACCCCGTTGAATATATCGTAAACGCTCTCTCGCCCGCAAGAATCATTTCGGTTGATATTTTAGCCGACGAAGAAAACGGCAAAGAAGCGTTTGTAATAGTGCCTGACGATCAGCTCTCGCTTGCAATCGGAAGAGAAGGGCAAAACGTAAGGCTTGCCCACAGATTAACCGGCTGGAAAATAGACATTAAAAGCGAATCTCAAGCGGCGCAAATAGAAAACGCAAAAGAGAAAGCCGCACAGGAAGAAAATCTTGAAATTGAAGAGCCCGAAACACATGACGAGCTTCAACAGATTGAACCCGAAATTAATGAGGAGGGAACCTCTTTTGAAAATGAAACGGAAGCCGCAGCCGCCAAAGTTGACGGGGAATAAAAATGAAAATAATTATTGCAGGCTATGATAAAATGCTTGCAGCGCTTATAAACGGCGTTATGGACAATGGGCATGAAGTTGTGGGGGTTATCAGAGCTGACAGGGTAAGATATGATTTTTTTACCCTGTTTTTTAAAGATATATTTGCCCCTTCAAAAGATATAAGCTATATAAAAAGCAAAAAATTATCCGAAATAAAAACAAAAAGCGTAAATACTAAAAAATTCAGAGATGAAATCGTTAAAAGAGGCGCAGACCTTGTTCTTGTCGGTTCATGGGGCGAAAAATTTTCAAACGAAACTCTTGATATTCCAAAATACGGCGTAATTAATTGCCACCCTTCTCTTTTGCCTAAACACAGGGGCGCAAACCCTTACTTTTGGCAAATTTATTCAAATGATGAAAAAGCGGGGGTAACCTTTCATTTTATGAATGAAAAGTATGATTCTGGGGAAATTTTAATGCAGGCGTCTTTTGATATAATGCCTTATATGACGGGCGGAAGCCTAAAAACCAAAGCATGTAAAGTGGCTGAGATTATGCTCAAAGAACTTTTAGATGACCTTGAACAGAATATGATAATCCCCGTTAAACAGGATGAAACAGAGGCAACTTATGATAAATACGACGAGAGTTTAAGGCTTATTGATTTTAATTATGAGCCGCCTTTGTGTCTTCATAATAAAGTTAGGGGGTTAAGACCTTTTGTATATCCGATTGCAGTGTATAAAGAAAGGATATATAAAGTCAAACATTCCGAATTAAAACTTGAGAAAAATAAGGTAAAAGGAAAATATGAGCTTAAAAAAGAGGGTCGGTATCTTTTTGCTTTTTATAAAGACTGTACATTAAAGTTAACTCTTTTGTAAAATGAATGATTTTCTGGTAAAATTTGCCTATGATTAACTTTAGGTCAACTTTAACATATAAAGGAGCTAAACTTTTTTTTAAAAGTATTGAAGGCTTTTTGATTACTCTGGGCAATGTCGGAAAAGATTTCAGCCGAGTTATTTACTATCTTTTACGACTCAGAATTAACCTTAAAGCCGCCGTCGAACAGTCCGCAAGGTTTGCGGTTGACAGCCTTCCGATTACTTTAACCATAGTCGGCATGACGAGTATAATCATAGCAATGCAGATAGCCCCCGAGCTTGCAAAGCAGGGGGCAGAGAATTATATCGGCATGTTGTCCGCACTTGTTATGGTGAGGGAGCTATCCTGTATTATGGCAGGTTTTGCCATAATATCAATGATAGGCTCCTCTTTTGCATCCGAACTTGCCTCAATGGCAGTTGGAGAGCAAATAAGCGCCATGAAGGTTTTAAAGGTTGACCCAATTGAATATCTTGTTGTGCCGAGGTTTTTGGCAGGGGTTATTATGATGACTTTTGTGTTTATTTTGTCCTCGTGTGTCAGGCTTGTTTGCGCAGGGATTATTTCAAACCGGACAGCCGGTTTGAGCCCTCTGAATTATGTTAACTCTCTATGGCAGGGGCTATACATAAGAGATATTTTAATCGCAATGTTAAAAGCGTCCTTTTTCGGGGGGACAATTTCTCTGATTAGCTGTTCATGCGGCTATTCAACAAGAGGGGGCGCAAAAGAGGTCGGCATTTCTACAACAAAGGCGGTTGTGTGGAGCTTTCTTGCAATTGCCGTTTGGGATTACGTTTTTGCGGCTGTATTTTATCTTTAAGGAGAAAATATGGGAATAATTGTTAAAAATCTTGTTAAAATTTTTGATAATAAAAGGGTGTTGGACAATTTATCGTTTTCCGTTCAAGACGGGCACACTTTGGGAATTGCCGGATTTTCGGGAAGCGGAAAATCAACCCTTTTAAAAATAATTTCAAACCTTTTATATTCTGATGAAGGCACAATCGAAACTACTGAAAATTCAGATGTCGCAATGACATTTCAATATTCGGCTTTGTTTGACTTTTTGGACGTTTACCATAACATTGCCTTTCCTTTACTTGAGAGAAAAGAGTACAGGGGAAAATATACAAAAGAAGAATTAAAAAAAATCGTAAAAGAAAAACTTGCGCTTGTAGGTTTGGAAGGAATTGAAGAAAAATTCCCCTCGGAATTGTCGGGCGGCATGCAGAAAAGAGTCGGTTTTGCACGTGCTATCGTAACAAATCCTAAAACAATTTTATACGATGAGCCGACAGCCGGGCTTGACCCTGTGAGCTCAACTTTGATTGAAGATTATATAGTAAGGCTTAAAAATGAGCTTAATGCGGCATGTATTGTTGTAACTCACCAAATATCCACAATAAAAAGGGCATGCGATGACGTCATTTTGCTTTATGAAGGAAAAGCAGTATTTAAAGGGAGCACGGAAGAATTCTTGAAGGGGAATAATCCCTATACAAAACAATTTATGGATGCTTCACTTCAAGGACCAATGGAAATTAAATCCGCTATATAATTTATGTTTGTTATATAATAGTAAAAGTTGGTAGAACGGATTATAAAATGACTGTAAACAGAAAAGTTTCATCTTCGCTAAAAGTGGGTATCTTAACTATTGCTGCGCTTTTTATATTAATTTTTACGGTTCTTTGGATAAAGGGAAGAAGTTTATCTGCGGGGGAACGTATTGAAGTAATATTCCATGATATTAACGGCATAAGGGCAGGTTCCGGCGTCCAGATGATGGGGCTTAGAATAGGGCAAATTGAAGAAATTACCCCTGTTATAGACGGGAAAGACAGCCACGTTAAAGTTAAATTCGTTATAACGGAAAAGGGGGTTAAAATTCCTCATGCTTCAACTATCTCAATTCAGCAATCGGGTTTAATCGGGGAGCAGTTTTTGGAAGTTATGCCTCCTAAGGTTAGTTATATCTATCTTGAAACCACAAAAACTTATACGGGCGTTAAGGAAGAACAAGAAGTTTATATGGTTTTATCAAACGATTTGAAAAAAATCGGAAAAGTAGAGTCTGCTTCTGTTATCCCGACAAGCGCAGCGCCCCTTGAATACCGCTCCAAGTTTAAAACCCAAAACACTTTAAGAATAGGTTATTCAATTGATATGCCGGGGCTTATTTTAGATAATGACAATCTAAACGCTAAACTTACGGCGGGAAAATTAATTTTATCAACTAAAAACGGAGTTAAACTTGAAGCCCCCGTTGCGGATTCTCCGTATACGGTTATAGAGCCTATGAGAATAAGCGACTTTTTGGAGCTTCAATACAAGGCTGCCCATTCCTTAACAAGTGTAAACGAAAGAGTTATGGAAATTTTATCCGACGATTTTATAACAGATATCAGGGAATCCGTTGTTAACGTAAATGATTTAACCAAAAAAGCCAATACGACAATTGAAAAAGCTATGGCTTTAATCGACGCTTCAAGAGGAGATTTGGAAAATGTCTTAAAACAATCCGGCGTTCTTGTTAATAAACTCACCGTGCTTTCCGACAACATAAACGAAATAGTGAGCGATGATAATATGCGGCAGGATTTGCAGGGCGCAATAAAATCCATAGGGAAACTTTCAAACAACGTTAATAAGATTCTTGAAACTCCTCAAACAAAAGAAATGTTGGACGATTTAGCCTCAATATCAAGAAACCTTGCGGATATTTCTTGTTATATCAACGAATTTACGGGAGATGAAAAATTAAAAACCGATTTAAAAGAAACGATTTCAAACGTAAATTCTGCGATAAAAGCGGTTAATGAAAACTTAAAGAGTGCAAACATCCAAAAGGGCGAGGAAGAATTATCCGTTAACAACGCAATTAAAGACACCGTTATTGTGGCAAGAAATTTGAAAAAATTCTCGGAAAAACTTAACAAAAGATTTTTAATTTTCAGATTAATGTTTTAAAAGAAGGATGATAAAATGAAAAATTTTAAAGCCAAAATACTTGAACTTCATTACGGCAAAAAAGTTACGCCGACTGCTTTCATTTTATTTATATTGTTGTTCATCCCGAATCTTATTTACTTTTGGGTAATTTCAACTAAAAACATTCTTTACTCCTTGAAATTTTTAAAAGAAACAAAAGTCAAACCTTATGTAATTTGTGTCGGAAACCTCACCACCGGCGGAGTGGGCAAAACTCCGGTCGTTATTGAAATTGCAAACAATCTGTCAGGATTAAGCAAAAAAGTTTCCGTCTTGTCAAGAGGTTACGGCGGCGAGCTGGACAATAATAAAGTCCACCTTGTTAAAGATTATAATGAAATTTTAATAAACGATCCCGATATTGTGGGGGACGAGATTAATCTTATTTCTAAAAGAGCAGACGGCGCTGCGGTTGTTATGTGCGCAGACCGTGTAAAAGCGGCAAATTATGCACATGAAAAACTTAAAGCCGAAATAGTTATAATGGACGACGGCTTTTCAAACAGAAAAATTAAGAAAGATATGAACATTGTCCTTGTTGACAATCAAAAAGTTTTCGGAAACTGCTTTTTTCTGCCCTTAGGTCCTCTTCGTGAACCTATTTCACAGCTTAAACGCGCAAACAGAATAATGATTGTTGACAAGGGGGTTTATGCTCTTCAGGCAAAAGTGAAAACCAACAGCAAATTAACAGCTCAGATAGGGTCTTTTGGGGTTCCGACAATTCCCTGCAATATGGTTGATTATGAAATTTATAATATCAAAACCGGCGAAAATCTTTTTGAAGTTTTATATGAGAAGTTTGGCGAAAATATGAGCGAAGCTTTTGCTTTGGCATTTTCAGGAATAGGACAGCCGGAGCAGTTTTACGAACGATTAAAAAATAAAATGCAGGTAAAAGAAACCGTTGATTACTCTGACCATGCAAAATACACTCAAAAAAATGTTGACGAACTGAACGCACTAAGCGAAAAAATCGGAGCAAACGTAATTATAACAACAGAAAAAGACATGGTAAAAATTGCAAAATTTGACAACATTGAAAATTTTTATGCAATGAAAGTAAGGGCAAATTTCGATTTAGACAAGCTTTTAAAACATCTTGCGGTTTAGTTATTTGTAAAAATATCGGTCTCAAATGTTTGAAACCGATATTAGTTCAAGTCAAAATCCAAAAACTTTCTTTAAGCTAAATTTTTATAAATTTTGATTTTTCAATGCCGTCTATTTTTGTAATTTTTTCAAGCGTAGAATTTTCGACAACATCATCCGTATTGATTATCATAAGACTGATATCGTCTTTATTATCTTGTTTTTGCGCAACTTGCATTCTGGAAATATTTACGTTGTCAACGCCCAAAACGGAAGCCACCTGACCTATCATATTCGGCTTATTTTTATGGGGAATAAGAAGCATATATTTGTCCGGCTCAATAGATGTTATGTATTCATTAATTCGGACAATTCTTTCGACATGTAAAGCTATCAAAGCACCTGCGATTTCAAAATTACCCTTATCGGATGTAAGCTTCACGGTAATTGAGCCTATATAGTCTGTTGATTTTTGAGATTTTTTAACCGTAACGTTGATACCTCTCTGCTTTGCGATAAAAGGGGCATTAACAAAATTAATTCCTACAAGGTTTGCGCTTAAAACGCCTTTTAACACCGCTGTTTCCAAAGGCGAAACATCAAGGTTCGCAAGACATCCTCTGACTTCGATTTCAATTCCCCTTAAATTCCCTTCCATAATTTGAGAAGCAGCTGATGAAATAGTCTGTGCAATAGACATATATTCTTTAACAGGCTCGAGTTTTTGGGGGTTGAGAGAGGGTATATTAACTGCACTCGGTGCCTCCCCGCCCGATAAAACATCTCTGACTTGTTTTGCAACATCAAGCGCAACGTTAACTTGCGCCTCGCTTGTGCTTGCGCCTAAATGCGGGGTTAAAACCGTGTTTCTTCCCGTTTTCAACAGGGGGCTGTTTTGAATATTTTTTTCATCTTCATAAACATCAATTGCGGCGCTTTTAACTTGTCCTGATTCAATTGCGGCGCATAAAGCGGCTTCGTCGATTATCCCGCCTCTTGCACAGTTTATAATTCTGACTCCCTTTTTCATGCGGTTAATTGTGTTTGTATTTATTAAATAAGCCGTTTCTTTTGTTTTTGGGGTGTGAATTGTTATAAAATCGGGCAGCGCCCAAAAATCATCGAGGTGTTCTATATATTTCCCGCCGAATTTTTCAACATATTCTTTTGTTGCATAAGGGTCGTTTACAACGATTTTCATTCCCATTGCAAGAGCGGCTTTTGCAACATGCTGCCCTATTTTGCCAAAACCTATTATCCCTAAAGTTTTGCCGTAAAGTTCAACACCCGTAAATTTTGACCTTTCCCAAAGCCCCGCTTTAATTGAGGTGTCTGCAGCGGGGATGTTGCGTGCCATAGACATCATCATAGCAATTGTATGCTCTGCGGCGGCGTTTGTGTTGCCATCAGGAGAATTGACAACAATTATCCCCTTTTTAGTCGCCGCATCAAGGTCAATGTTATCAACCCCGACCCCTGCTCTTCCTATTATTTTCATATTAGAAGCGGCTTCAATAATCTTTGCGGTAACTTTTGTTTGAGAACGCACCAATAAAGCGTCATATTGACCTATTATTTTAACAAGCTCATCCTCGTCCATTGTCGGAAGGCTATCGACCTCGGCGGCTTCTTCCGCAATTTTTATGGCGGCTTCGTTAATTTTATCCGTTATTAAAACTTTCATTTCTTATTCCTTTTTAAGCTCGTCAATCGTTTCTTTTAAGCTTGCAAGAGCGGTTAAAACATCTCTTCTTGAAACAAACCCCAAAGTTCCCATTCTGAAAATTTTATCTTTAAGGTCGTTTTGCCCGTTTGCAATCGTAATATCGTATTTTTCCTTCATTATTCTTCTGATATCGGGAACTTTAATCCCTTCGGGCGGAAGCACGGCAGTTATAGCATAACTTGCAATAGAATCATCTTCCACAAAAAGCTTAAGCCCCATTTTTCTGATACCCTCTCTTAAAAGAGCCGCATTTGACTTATGAAGTTCAAATATTTCAATCAGCCCCGTTTCTCTCATCATGCAAAGTGCGGCATCAAGCGCAACAACGAGGTTAACGGCGGGCGTCCAAGGAGTTGTATCTTTTTCAAGATTCTTTTTATATTCGCTCCAATTAAAGTAAAAATCAGGATACTTGCAATTTTTATGCACTTCAAATGCTCTTTCGTTTGCGGCAAGAAAAGAGAGCCCCGGAGGAATCATAAACCCTTTTTGAGAGCCTGATACAAGAACATCTATTCCCCATTCATCCATCGGGCAATTAATCGCCCCCAAAGAGGTTATCCCGTCCACAACGCTTAAAGCGCCATGGTTTCTTATAATTTTAACAAGCTCTTTAACAGGGTTTGTAACCCCGGTTGATGTTTCGTTATGGGTCAAAGTTACAATTTTGATTTCTTTGTTTTTATCTTCGCCTAAAATCTTTTCGAGTTCAACAGGGCTAATCGCTTGACCATAGGGAACTTCAAGCTCGATAACGTTTGCTCCTCTCGATTTTGCAATTTTTGCCCACCTTTTTCCGAAGTTTCCTATTATAAGGCATAAAACCTTATCTCCTTCGTTTACAAGGTTCCCTATAGCGGAACACATAGCGCCCGTTCCGGAAGATGTGTAAATATGTACATCGGACTTGGTTTGAAAAACCCATTGAAGCCCCTCTTCAACCCTTCTTAAAATTGTTGAAAATTCTTTGCTTCTGTGTCCTATCGGATGTTTTGCAAGCGCCAGCAGTACATTTTCAGGCACCGGCGTCGGCCCCGGTATCATTAAAAATTCTTTATCTCTCATAATATCTCCTTTATACAATACTTTGAGCTAAATATGCCTGCGGATATGTATAGGTCATCTCAAAACCTATCTGCTCATACATCTTAACTGCCGGAATATTTTCAAAATCGGTGCTAACATTGAGCTCGTCAATGTTTATAAGCCCCTGTTTGTTCATCTTTGCGATTTCTTCAACCGTCTGCTTTAACATAACTTCAGAAAGCCCAAGCCCCCTGTGTTCGGGAATTATACCAACCAAAGGTATATTTGCAATATGCAGCCCTGTTATGTTCGCAAGGCAAAAACCGACGACATCGTTTTCATAGAGCAAAATTTTTGAAGCAGAGCTTAAAAATTTGCCGTATATTTCGTTTGTAATTTTGTTTGTGATATCATCAGCTCCGGTCAGGGTTTTAAACCTCGGGTCGAAGTTTATATCGGTTGTATTTTTAAACGCTTTATAAATGCAATCTCTTAGCCCGTCTTTAAATATTTCTCTGTATGAAACTATTTTATATCCGATAGGAAGTTCGGTAAAGCGGATTTTTTCAAGATTTTTAGTTTCTTTTTTGTCGGTAATAGGGAAATTTAAAACGGCAAGATTAATAAAATTAAAGCCGTAATTTCTTATGGCGTCTTTAAAATCTTCCTGTTTGCCGAGCATAGGATAACTGACAAGAGAAGTTCTTCTTGTTTCTTGAGTTTCTCTTAAAAACGCTTCAATAAGAATTTTTTTCTTTTCGGTGTGGTTCTCAGAGCCCAAACAGTGGATAATATACAGCTCAATTGCGTCTTGCCGGACTTCCGAATATGCAAGAAACCCCGTCGGAATAGCCCCTTCAAAAAGAAGGATACATTTGATTATCCCCTTTTTAAAATATTCAAGAAAATCATTATAAGTCAGGGGGTCAAGCTCAAAACGATAATCGGCTCTGCAATTTGCCCTGAAATCGTTATAAGCGCCCATAAAAATCTTAAAATATTGTTCCGATAGATTTTCAACCGTATACATTTTATTTTCCTTATTTTGTTCCGATTATATCACAAGAAGTTTTATTTTGTTCTTTTGAGTCTGATTCTTTGTTAACATCCATATACATGTGATGCATTCTGTCAATTTTCGTTTGGATGTATTTTTTGTTGTATTTATTAATTTTAGGAGTAATTCCTATTCTTTCTTTAACCTTTAGCCCGTATCCCGTCAGCGCAACAATTTTTTTGGGGTTGTTGGTAATAAGGTTAAATTCCCTATATCCCAAATCAACAAGAATCTGTGCGCCCGTGCCGTAATTTCTGAGGTCAGATTTAAATCCGAGGCTTATATTTGCATCAATTGTATCCTGTCCGCAATCTTGGAGTTTATAAGCTTTTAATTTATTAATAAGCCCGATTCCCCTTCCTTCATGATCCCTTATATAAACAACTGCGCCTTTTCCGTATTCTGAAATCATTTTAAGGGAATCTGTCAACTGTTGGTTACAGTCGCATTTTAAACTGTGAAAAATATCCCCCGTTAAGCATTCCGAGTGCATTCTGACAAGCGGGGTTCTGTCTTTTTCTCTGTCAACAACAAGCGCAACATGCTCAACCCCCGTTAATTCATCCAAATACCCGTATATTTCAAAATCTCCGAATTCCGTAGGCAGGGGAGTTTGTATCATTCTTTTTACATGCCTTTCAAACCCGAGGCGGTATTCTATCAAATCTGCAACCGTAATCATTTTAATGTTGTGTTTTTCTGCAAATTTTAAAAGTTCGTCCCTTCTTGCCATTGTTCCGTCGTCATTCATAATTTCGCATATAACGCCCGAAGGTGTGAGCCCTGCAAGCCTTGCAAGGTCAACTGCGGTTTCGGTGTGCCCCGCACGTTTTAAAACTCCGCCCTCCTTTGCAATCAGGGGGAATACATGTCCGGGGCGCCTTAAATCATCGGGAACCGAGTTAACATCGTTTATGACCCGAATGGTTTTTGCTCTGTCAAAAGCGGATATTCCGGTTGTTGTTCCGAATTTTGGATCCGCATCAACGCTTTGAGTAAAGTTTGTCCCTTTAATATCCGTGTTATGTTCAACCATAGGGTCAAACTTTAGCCTGTCTGCCGTTTCTTTTGTAATTGCAAGACATATAAGCCCCCTGCAATTAAGCGCCATAAAATTTATCCAAGCCGCACTGACAAAACATGAAGGAAGGATTAAATCCCCTTCATTTTCCCTGTCCTCATCATCGGCAACTATAACGGGTTTTCCGTTTTTAAAATCTTCAATTGCTTCTTCTATGGTATTAAACATATTTTATCCTTTTTAGCTAAAATCCATTTTCGATTAAAAATTCTTTTGTTATTTTCGATTCTTTTTTTGAAGTAAATTTTTTGATATATTTTCCGATTAAGTCATATTCAAGGTTCAGGAATGAATTAACCGATAAAAATTTAAAATTGGTATTATTTAGCGTATAAGGCAAAAGCGAAACATCAAAAGTATAATCGGAAACTTCGCTTACGGTTAAGCTCGCTCCGTTTAAGGCAACCGAGCCTTTATCAATAATTAAATCCGTTTCCGCTTCAAAAGTGAAAATTTTTGCGATTCCTTCCTCTTTTATACGCACAAGTTTTGCAACACAGTCAACATGCCCTGAAACCATGTGCCCGCCAAACCTCGAATCGGCTGACATTGCCCTTTCTAAATTAACTTTATCTCCTTTTTTAAAAAAATTAAAGTTTGTTTTTAGAAGAGTTTGGTTCATAGCTTCAAAAGTTAACAGTGCGCCGCTTTTCTGCGTTACCGTCTGGCATGCTCCGTTAACGGAGATTGAATCTCCGATTTTAATATCATTTGTGTTTAAACCTGTTTGGACACAAATCAGCTTCCCTAAAGGCAAATCCTTAATTTGGCAAATAACGCCGACATCTTCAATAAGACCTGTAAACATAAAATAAAAATATCACAAAGAGCTTTTAAAATCATTAAATTTTAACTTAATCTTCACAATTTGCCAGCACCCTTTTTTATAGTAAAATATTAGTATAGATTGGAAAAAGAGGAGTATAAATGTCCAACCAAACCGAACAGCATTATGACGCCAGTAACATAAGAGTTTTAGAAGGGCTTGAAGCAGTCAGGCTCCGCCCCGGCATGTATATAGGTTCAACCTCTCAAAGAGGCTTACATCATTGTATTTATGAAATTGTCGACAATTCAATAGATGAAAGCTTAGCCGGATATTGCGACACAATTGATGTTACTGTCAGCCCCGATAATTCCGTTACGGTTCAGGATAACGGAAGGGGGATACCGGTTGATATTAAGCCCGATTCGGGCAAATCTGCCCTTGAAATTGTTCATACCGTGCTCCATGCGGGCGGTAAGTTCGGAGATGGCGGATATAAAGTGTCGGGCGGTTTGCATGGGGTTGGCGCATCTGTTGTAAACGCATTAAGCGAAAAACTGATTGTTGAAGTTGCCCGTGAGGGGTTTCTATACAGACAGGAATATTTAAGAGGGGAGCCGGTTCATCCTGTGGAAAAGGTCAAAGAAACCGATAAAAGAGGAACGAGAACTACTTTTTGGCTTGATCCGGAAATATTCACGGAAACCACCGAAATCGACTGCGACGTTGTTGCAAACAGATTCAGAGAAATGGCATTTTTAAACAAAGGTTTAAAAATCGTTTTCCATGATTTAAAAAACGGCAAAGAAGAAACATTTCACTATGAAGGCGGAATCGCAAGCTATGTTGAACATTTAAACAAAAATAAAAATGTGATGTTTGAATCTCCCGTTTATATGGAAAAAACCATAGACGGCGTTGCGGTTGAGGTTGCGCTTCAATACACTGACGCATATACGGAAAATATTTTATGTTTTGCAAACAATATAAACACCCATAACGGCGGAACTCACCTGACGGGGTTTAGAAACGGCATTACAAGGGTTATAAATGATTATGCAAGAAAAAACAACATTTTAAAAGATTCCGAACAAAACCTTGCCGGAGAGGACATCAGAGAAGGCATGACAGGGATAGTTTCGGTTAAAATTTCAAACCCCGAATTTGAAGGGCAAACCAAAGAAAAACTCGGAAATGCGGAAGTTACCCCTATAGTAAACGATGTTATAAGGGATAAATTTATGGAATGGCTTGAATTTAACCCTAAAATCGCAAAACTTATCATAGAAAAAATTCTTCAGGCACAAAGAGCAAGAGAAGCCGCAAGAAGGGCAAGAGAATTAACAAGAAGAAAAACTGCGCTTGAATCTTCAACGCTTCCGGGGAAGCTCGCCGACTGTTCGAACAGGGAGCCTGAAAAATGCGAACTTTATATAGTCGAGGGTGATTCTGCGGGCGGCTCTGCCAAACAGGGCAGAAACAGGATGTTTCAGGCAATTTTACCTTTAAGGGGCAAAATCTTAAATGTTGAGCGTGCGAGATTGGATAAAATGTATGCGAATAATGAAATTCAATCTTTAATACAGGCAATCGGAGTAAACATTTCCAAAAACCCCGAAGAAGTTAACATTGAAAAATTGAGATATCATAAAATTATATTTATGACAGATGCAGATGTTGACGGAGCGCACATCAGAACTTTGCTTTTAACGTTTTTCTTCAGATATGCAAGACCTTTAATTGAAAAGGGACATATCTATATTGCGCAGCCCCCTTTATATAAAGTTACCATGGGGAAAACAGCGGAATATCTTTATGACGACAGGGCGCTTGATAAAATGATGAGAGAAAGGGGGATTAAAGAAATGTCCCTTTCAAACAAAGATGAAACAAAAGTTTTGTCGGGCGCAGACCTTGAAAACCTGATTTATTCAATGTCAACTTATTATAAATCTTTCCATAATCCGATTATCAATCAAATGCCTTCCGTTATTGTAAGAGGGTTAATCAGATCTGAAATTGAGCCCTCCGATTTTGATAATGAGGATAGAATGAATGATATATATAAATACTTATCTCATTATATTCAAGACCATGCTCTAAATTACGGAATATCGGAAGCTAAGAATTACAAAGTCTTTCCTGTCTTTAACGAACATACAAATAAATACTATTTTAAGGTTGAGCTTGGTGAAAATATTGACCCTGTTATAATCACGGCAAATATGATAAGGTCGAACGAATACGAGAGAATTAAAAACTCTTATCCTAAAATAAGAGAATTTTTGATTGAAGAAGAAAAGATTTTGAATATTCAAACCCCCGAGGGCATAAAAGAGGTTACAAGTTTTGCCGAATTGCAGAGAATAGTTGAAGAAAGAGGTAAAAAAGGAATCCAGCTTCAAAGGTTTAAAGGCTTGGGGGAAATGATGCCTCAGCAGCTTTGGGAAACGACAATGGACCCGTCTAACCGCACCCTCCTAAAAGTTAGCATAGAAGATGCCATGCTGTGTGATGAACTTTTTGATATTTTAATGGGAGATAATGTCGGGCCGAGGCGTGATTTTATCGAAGAAAACGCAGTATATGCTACTAACATTGACACGTAGGAATATTTGTTAAAAAATGTTAACTATATAAAAATACTCGCAAAAAAATTTTTTTTCATGGTTTTTATATTTGGGATTGACAGTTAACACTGTGGATAACATTACTGACAAGATTACAGAACAATTTAGGAGATATCTGTTATGACAATTAACGGTTTCGGCGGTGTGAACCCGCACAGATTTGACGAAGGGCAGAAATGCACCGATAAAAATTGCCAAAAACACAACGCAGACAAAGAAAAAAAACAAATAGGGCGTGAAAACCTTGAAAGTGCGGCAAGCTTATCAGGCAGGGCAATGATAAAAAGAACCGGAGTTAACGGCGCAAAAGAAGTTAAACCTTACGAATATAACCCTGAGAACACCTCTGAAGATATAGAAGCGGCTAACCGCTTTATCACAATAGCCGAAGAAACTCGCGATTCGATAAAATCAGAAATTGTGAATATGGCGGCTGAAAAAGGCAAAAATTTGACTGAGGACGAGGTCAACACCCTTGCAAGTACTTACGCTTTGACTTTAGCACATTATCTTATATCCCCAAAATAAAATTTTAGTTGAAAGATAACCTTTTTTATGTGAGAATTTCATTTGTAAATTCTCACATTTTAGGTTTTATAAGGTGCAAAATTTATTATATTTTTTATATGAAAAAGCTTATATTAACCTTACAAATGCTTGCACTAACGCTTGCAGGTTCTGCGTCCGTGATATAAAAAACGATGTTAAAGGCGCTGACCTTTGGCTTGAAAATAAAGACGTCAAAGCTCGGGATGTTATTGCGCAAATCATTGAAAACAAAGAAAAAATTGCTGTTCATAACGAGCTTATTTTTTGCGGATACGGCGAACCGCTTGTAAAACTTGAAGAAGTAAAAGAAATTTCAAAATTTGTCAAAGAAACCATGCCTGATGTTAAAATCAGAATTAACACCAACGGGCATGGAAATTTTTTAGCAAAAAGGAATATTGTTCCCGAATTAAAAAATCGGATAGATTCAATTTCTATTAGCTTAAATGCACAAAATGAAGAAATATACAATCAAATTTCCTGCCCCAAAATTCAAAATGCGTATGGCGAAATGTTGAATTTTGCAAAAAAATGCACAGAGGAGGGAATTGACACAACGATGAGTGTTGTCGTAAATTATAAACCCGAAACCTACAAAATAGACACAAAAATGTGTGAAGATATTGCAAAAAAAATCGGTGCGAAATTTCGCATAAGAGAATGGATTAAAAACGGTTATTAATAAACAAAAAGGAGATTAAAATGCAAGATGAAATCTTAAACAAGATTATGAAACCAAAATCAGTTGCCGTAATCGGTGCTTCCACAAAACCTAAAACCATAGGTTCCGAAATTATGCAAAGATTGAGAGATTATAAATTTAACGGTAAAATTTACCCCGTTAACCCTAAAGGTGGGATAATCGAAGGCTTCCAAGCTTACACATCAATTGAAGAAGTCCCCGGGGAAATTGACCTTGCGCTTATTGTTGTTAACGCTAAATTTGTTTTGGATACAATTGATCAGTGCCACAGAAAAGGAATTAAAGGGCTTTGTATTATAACCGCAGGCTTTAAGGAAACAGGAAAAGAAGGAGCAGAAGCCGAAAAACAACTTTTAAACAAAGTCAGAGAATATGGCATGAGGTTGGTCGGCCCCAACTGTTTAGGCGTTTTTAACACCCATCCGGATATTTTAATGGATGCAACTTTTGCCGAATCTCTCCCCGTCAGAGGCGACATAGGCTTTGTTTCTCAATCGGGCGCCTTAGGCGGCGGCATTTTAAACATTTTAAAAGACTTAAACCTCGGGTTTGCGCAGTTCGTATCAATCGGAAACCAAGCTGATATCAATGCCGAAACAATGCTTGAATACTGGGAGCATGACGACGATGTAAAGCAGATTTTACTTTATATGGAATCAATCCAAAACCCCAAAAACTTTAGAAAGCTCGCAACAAGAATCACAAAGAAAAAACCGATTCTTGCTCTTAAAGCGGGGCGCTCCGCTGCGGGCGCATCTGCCGCAAGTTCCCACACGGGTTCATGAGCCGGCGCTGATAAGGCCGCCGCCGCTTTGCTGAGCCAATCGGGCGTAATTAGAGAATTTTCTTTGAAAAACCTTTTTGCAAATGCAAAAGCCTTTTCAAACTGCCCGATTCCGAAAGGTAACAGGGTTGCCATAATTACAAACTCCGGAGGCCCCGGGATTATGGCAACGGACGCTATATGCGAAGCCGGCATGGAAATGGCAAAAATAACCGATTCCACAAAAGAAGCCTTAAGAAGTTTTTTGCCTTCTGCCGCTTCTGTTAAAAACCCGATTGATATGATAGCTTCAGCCCCGATTGAACACTATCGCCAAACGCTGGAAACCGTTATTAAAGACGAAAATGTCGATATGATAATGGTAATTTATCTTCCTTTCTTAGGCTTAAAAGATATTGATGTTGCCGAAGCTATTATGAAAATAAAGGCTCAAAACCCTGAAAAGCCGATTGTAGGCGTGTTTATGACTACAAGCGATTTCTTCTGTAAAATTGCAAACATGAAGGTTAATATGCCGTTTTATATGTACGCAGAAGAAGCCGCAGAAGCACTTTGCAGGCTCGACGAGCAAAGACGTTGGATGGAAAAACCGATTGGTCAAATTCCCTGTTATGATGTTGACAGAGAAAAAGTTAAAAAGATTATCGCAAAATCCGTTGAAGAAAACAGGGAGCAGTTAACCACCTTAGAATCAATTGACGTTCTTCAGGCTTACGGTATAAGAGCTTGTAAATACGGGCTTGCAACAAATGTCAACGAGGTTGTTTCCTTAGGAAACTCAATAGGATACCCCGTTGTTATGAAAATGACCTCAAAAAGCACATCACATAAAACTGACGTCGGCGGAGTTGTTGTAAATATTAAAGATGAAGAACAGCTAAGAAGAGAATATGACTCCCTTTTGAAGCGTCTTGAAGAAAAAGGCTTGTTGGAAGGTTTAGAAGGGGTTATTATTCAGGAAATGGTTAAAGGAAACCGTGAAATGGTTTGCGGGATTGCAACAGACCCTCAATACGGTCCTATGATGATGTTTGGGCTGGGCGGAGTTTTTGTTGAAGCCCTAAAAGATGTTACATTTAGAATTGCTCCTTTAACAGACCTTGACGCCAAAGAAATGATACAATCGGTTAAGGCATATAAGCTTTTATTGGGCGCAAGAGGCACAAAACCCGCTCAAATTGAGCAGATTGAAGAAACGCTTTTAAGGCTTTCGCAACTTGTGAACGATTTTAAATTCATTGATGAACTTGATATTAACCCGCTTTTAATCTCTGAAAAAACAGGGGAAGGAATTGCAGTCGACGGCAGAATCAAAGTCAGAATGAATGAAGCAAGGGAAGCCTTAGGGTGCTTGGCCGGCACATGTTCTGCTTGCTAAAACATTTTTTAAATACTAAATTAAAGCCCCTCTATACGGGGCTTTAATTTTATGCTGTTTATTAATTTCAAAATGATTTAATCCTTAAAATAATGATAAGAGGGGTCTTTTTTTATAGAAAGCAGTTAAGGCAAAAGTTATGAGGCGAAATTTAAATTTTGTTGATAATTGAGCCTTGCCAAATGCCTCAAAAGACATAGAGAGCATAGGATTATACTTTGCGGATATTCCGATATTTTTGTTGTTACTTAACAAATTTAGGCTAAATTGGCAAAATAAAAATAACAATTGAAATTGCAAACACCAAAAGGACGGCGCCGACTGTTATATAACTTAAAGTTTCAGGGTTAAAAGATTTTTGTATATCAAAAAAGCCGTTTTTTTGTTCTTTTTTTATACGGTCTTTTTTTTCGCACGAGGTTTTGTAATTGATAGGTTTTAATGATTTTTTTTGAGTTTTTTTGTTTTTATCAAAAATTTGTTTCTTTTTATTTTTAAAATCGGCTTTTATTATCTTTGTGTCATTATAGGAAGGGTTATGGGATATTTGTTTAACTTTTTGATATTTTTCAACAAGAGATAGTTTTGACCTTTTCCCCGTCATGAGTAAATCTGCACTGTAATGGAGGTTCAAGACTCTTTTATTTGCAAGTTTGTTTTGTATGGCATATTTTATTCCGATTTCAAATGCCCTCTCCAAACATTCAAGCGCAACTGTTCCTCCTTGCTCGTCCGCCTTA
>CAYUWO010000003.1:0-11966 GCA_964448535.1 uncultured Gammaproteobacteria bacterium
CTTTTATTTTTTTATCATACCATACTATAAAACGGGCATATTTTGTTCTCTTAAAACCTTGTAAAAAACAGAAAGAATGGAGATTTTAGAATCATTTATATATTGTGAAATTAAAATTAATTTAATCTTTTTTCTAAAATAAACGAATTTGATTGAATTTGAATTTCTTCATTATCGGGAATTACCCTCGGAAGCCCGTTAACAAGGTTGACGCCGAACCTGCCGAGCGATATTTCATCTCCGTTTTTATTAAAAGCAATTGCAAGGGCAATAATCTCATTTTTGTCGTTTTTGTTGAAACCCAAGGGTCTTAAATCCCACCTTATGTAATTTAAAATTAATTGTTTTCTATCAAACCAATATGCCTTTATCATTTCATTTAAAAGGCTTAGGCGCACTCCAAACCCTTGGGTTTTGCTATCTTCAATATAAAAATCGCTGATTGTAAAATCTTCAGCTTTATTGTACCACCTTGTTTTTGAATATGGAGATATTTTTTTTTCATCCGGAAGATTTTTTTCTATATAATTTTTAACATTTTCATAATCAATTGAAGCGGCGGCAGAAATGAGCTTTTCTTTAGGAACTTCACTTAAATTATCGGCTTTATCTTTTACAAAATTATAATTATTTATAAAACATTGGTTTTCTTCTCTTTTTTCATCCGTTAAAAAATATACCCACGCATAGGTTTCATAAATTCCATATTTATTTGACCCCCTTGTTTCTTTAACAAGAATTTTTTTTCCGTCGGAAGAAAAATCAACAACTGTTAGAGTGTCAAACAATTGTTCTTTTAAAAATTTTGTTGAGGCAGAAATTAAAGGGCGCCTTTGATGTTCAAAAATATCTAAATCGGCAAATCTTTCTTTTTTTGATAAATCTTTATCGGGCTCAATTAAAAACAAGGTTGAAGAAAATTGACGTGTTTGAGGAAAATAATAAACCTCACTATAAATCGCATTATCAAACAAAGGGCTTATAATAAACGGGGAGCGCACGAATTTTGTTTTATAAATTTTGGATAAATCAAGCTCTCTTGAACCGGGTCTGTAATTATAACTTGTAATCTTTGCCGGAAGCTCTTTTGCAGGGATATATTTATCTTCTTTTTCAAAAGGGTCTTTTTCTCTTTCTCTCATATCCATTTTAATATCCCGTGCCGTTTCCTGCCATTCTTCAACGGTATGAACCATAGGGGGCAAATCGGGAATTTCTTCTTTTTTATGTTTTCCAAAAAGCGCAAAACATTCTCCTTGAAAACAAATCAAAAGAGCAAAAGCAAAGACAAAAGCGAGCTTAAGCTTCATTAAACAAGTCCCTCATCCCTTGCTTTAACGGTTGCCTTCGTTCTGTCAGACACATAAAGTTTTTGCAAAATGTTGTGCACATGCGCTTTTGTTGTGGATAAAGTTACAACAAGCCTGTCTGAAATTTCTTTGTTTGAAAAGCCCTCCGATATAAGAGATAAAACCTCAAGCTCTTTTTTTGTGAGCCCGTATTTATTAATATTTTCAATTTTTTCTTTCGGCGAAACCGCCTGTTTTTGGACTCTTGATAAAACAAGCCTTGCTATGACAGGGTCAAGCCATGCCGCCTTTTGGCTTACGGATTTTATTGCCGATAAAAGCGCATCAAGGCTTGAGCCTTTCATAATATACCCGTCTGCGCCCGCTTGAAGTGCGGCGAAAACATCGTCTTCGGAATCTCTTGAAGTCAGCATTAATATGGAAGCTTCAACCCCCGATTCCTTAATTCTCCTTGCCGCTTCGATTCCGTCTAATTTGGGAAGCCCGATATCCATTAAAATAACATCGGCTTTGACCCTGCCCGCCGTTTGAACCGCTTGTAATCCGTCCTCGGCTTGCCCCGCAAGCTCCAGACCTTCCGTATTTTGAATAAAAATAGCGGTTCCCATTCTTGCCATTATATGATCTTCCACAAGAAAAACTCTGATTGGTTTGTTTCCCGTCATACAGCCGCCTTGCGGGGTTTTATAGCCCCTTTTAATTCAAAAGTGAAGGTTGCGCCTTTATTAACTTCTCCAATGGCTCCGATTTCGCCGTTATGAGCTTCAACTATTTGTCTTGAAAGATAAAGCCCGAGCCCCGTGGAGGGAAGGCGCTTTTTGTTTGTTCCTCTTGAAAATTTGTTAAACAGCCCCGATAAATCTTCCTCCGAAAGCCCTTCTCCGAAATCTTGAACGGAAATTCTGATATCTTTATCTTTAACTTCCGTTTTGATTAAAATTTTTCCGTTTTTAAAACTGTGTTTGATTGCATTTCCGATAATATTAAATAAAACCCTCTTAATTTCGCTTTTATCGGCGTTTATAATAAAGTCATCAACCTTTGAACAGTCAAACTCAAGGTTTGTCTTTACGGCAAGCGGGCTTAATTGATTTATACAGTCATTAATTAATTCTTTAATGTTAAAATCCGTTTTAACAAGGTGCATTTTTCCGGATTCGTACCTGTATACTTCAAGCAAAACGTTAACGAGCCCGAGCATATCTTCGGTGCTTTTTTTCATAACCGAAAACAGCTCCGCCTGTTTGGGGTTTAACTCTCCTAAGGTGCCGTTTAGCGCAAAATCCAAACCGTTTAAAGAGGCAAGAACCGGTGTCCTTAAATCGTGGGTTAAAGTTGCGATAAAATCGTCTTTTAGCCTTTCATTTTCTTTTTGGCTTGTAACATCCCTTATCAAAACGACCGTTTTAATTTCATTGTTTAATTTAATTTTAGAAAGGCTTAACTCTACAGGAACCGTAATATTTTTATTATAATCAACCACGCTAAAATCTTTTAAATAAAGAGTTTGCCCCAAAGATAAACTTGTTTTTAATCCTTTTTCATTTATTAAAAGTTCAAAGAAATTTTTTCCCTCGAGAGCGTCTGTTTTTAAAATTTCAAAAGAAGCGCTGTTTGCCTGTTCTATAAGATTGTTTGAATTTAAGACAATCAACCCGTCTGACAAATTTTTTATAATGGTGTCAAGCTTATCAAGAGTTGTCTTAAGTTCTTTCGTTCTTTCTTCCACAATAAATTCAAGGTTTTTGTTTAATTCTTCAAGTTCTTTTATTTTGCTTTTCAGGCGATTTTTTAAATCCGTTCTTTCTATTCCGTTTTTAATGTTAATTATAATATCGTCGTTATTCCAAGGTTTTTCAACATATTTAAAAATCCCGACTTCGTTTATTGCTCTGATTGCGTTTTCTTTATCCGCATAACCCGTTAATAAAATTTGAGTTGTATCCGGATATAACTCTTTAGCTTTTATTAAAAATTCAATTCCGTTCATATCGGGCATTATAAAATCTGAAATTATAACCGAACATTCGTTTGTTTCAAGCCATTCTACGGCTTCTTTCGGGGAATTAAAAGTAAACACGTTTGAATACCCTTCAAGCTTAAGGAGGGTTTTTAGGGTTTTAGTTACCATAACTTCATCATCTACAACAAGGATTTTTGCAAATATGTTCATATAAATATGATAAATTATTTTTTTTTATTAACAAATATTTTACAAAAATATAACATTTCTTTCCATGCGGGCAATTTTATTGTTTCATAAGTTTTGTAATCCGTATAATAGTGTGATTTGAAGCAGTAATGAAATTCAAGACCGAAATATTTAATAGCGGCGCTAAAGGCACTGAATATAAAGCAAAAAACTTAAATTCAGGCTTCAAATCTTCGCCTTCTTTTACGGGGTCGGCTTTTCGTGCGAAAAATATCGCAGAGGATGTTTTATCTCAAACGGGTTCAAAAGTAATTAATTCCATTAAAGACGGCAAAGTTCAAAATACTCTTATAAGATTTTTTAAAGAAAATTTCACCGAAGGGGTGGATGTTACTTATTCAAATAAAGAAAAAATTTTATCCTCTCTAAAACAAAATTTCGGAGATACTTTTGAAGATTGCTTCGGCAAAATAGAAAAATTTAACTCTCTTAAAAATTCAAAAGGCAAAATTATTTATACGATTGATGATGTTAACGATACTATCACATTTCATAAAGACCCCTTTTTAAAAAACGTATTTGACGGCATAAAAGAATTCAGCGCGGGCACAATCTTAGACATAGGGGTTTCGGCAAGAAATTTTGGAAGAAAAATCACCCGAAAGGCTCCCCCCGATGAATCAAGAGGGCTTATTAACGCAGCTTTGGATAAAAGAATAGCGCAAAAAAACGCAAAAGACGCCTTTTATAAAGTGTCCGGAGTTTTTGAAAAAATCGACGATACGGTAAAATCTTCAAATAGCGAAAAGGATGCGGGAAGCAAAATAACCGAGGCGGTTGAAGAACTTGCAAAAGATTCTTTGTCAAAAGCTTCTAAAAAAGTCGGAAAATATAACACAAAATCAGAACGTGCATGGAACAGGCTGGGCACCGGATTTGTCAGTGCGTGTTTTGCTTCAACAGATTTTTATAACATATCCATGCTTCAAAATAATGACCCGCAAAAAGCTAACGAATCAAGCAAAAAACGTTTTTCGCAAGATATGAGAAGACAGGCATTGACGGCAGGGATTACATACGTTGTTTTAGGTGCGTTTCAAAATAAAGTTAATAAATCAATTCTCTATGCCGCTCTATCCTTAGGCGGGGTTACTCTTATATCGGAAATTTTATCCAGAGTAATGGGCAAAATCCCTCTAAAACCCTTGACGCCCGAAGAAGCGAAAAAAATTGCCGAAAAGAAGGAAAAAGAAAAAGAGGAAACCCAAAATATTGAAAATAATCCTCTTAAAAATGAGAGCGGCAATAAAACTCTAAATACGGATAAAAACCCGCCTCAAAATATGGCATTCAGCGATTCAAACCAATCTCAAAATTCTTTAATTTCTCTATATCCTTCAAATAGCATAAATAACACTTTCAAGGTGTTTACGGATAAAATCCCTTTAATTAAAGAAGAGAACAAGAATGTTCATTTTGGGTCAAACCCCGATAATCAAAATACACGCAAGAAAAAATCCAATATCGGCGCAAACATTTTAAAAGGAGTTTTGGGCGTTATCGGCGCTTCCCTTGCAGTCGGTTTTTTAAGGTCCAAAAATGTATTTAAAATAGATGACGCCATTAAATTTATGTCTGAAAAATATAATGCCATGGCGGATAAATTAACTACAAAACGTCTTGTTATGGATAAAAAAGATGTTGATTCGTTCCTTGAATATCTAAACAACAATAATTTTAAAAAGCAGGGCGAGGAGCTTGTTAAAACATTAAATCTTGACAAATCCGCCTCAAATTATGACCTTGGCTTTGTCGAATCTAAAGGCAAAAAGACTTTGTTTACCCTTCTTTCTTATCCTTTTAACACGGTAAATAAACTTATGCAAAAGGGAAATAACCTTGTAAGGGCAATGTTTGGAATGAAAGCACCCGTTAAGGAAGCAACCGAAATTCAAAAGAAAATGCCCGCTTCAAGTTTTATTGAAAAGTATGCAAATAAATATAAAAAAGCTGTTGAAAAAGGAGATTTAGAGGGCTTTAAAAACGAACTTCAAGACGCCTTCACAAGACATTTTTCAGAGGCAAACTCTCAAAATAAAAACACATCGGTTGCAATGATTTCAAGGTTTTTAATTACCTTAATTTCCGGATATTTCTTTGTTAACGATTACAGGAACGAAGTTTTAATTGAATCTAAGGGAGAGGACGTTGAAAGGGCAAATGCGACAATGAAAGAGAGAATCGGGCATAAAATCGCTAATTTCTTCCTGAATTCACTCTTTATGGATATCTTTAATACAACCTTTGAAAATATTTATTTGGGTTCCGTTTTAGGCGCAACGGGCGTTGCAATGGCTACGGAATTTACGAACGAAACCGCAGTCAGAGCGTCAATTTGTACTCCGACAAAGAGAATGAACAGGGATGAGCTTATAGAATATGAAAACGAACGCTTGAACGACCCCGGGCTCAAAGGGGATTATTTCAGAACATTTATGAAAATAACAGGTAAGAAACCTTTGAGCGCAAAAGTTAAGCAATAAAGATTGGCAGAAAGGTTATTTAACGGGCGGAGTTTCATTTTTAACAAACGCAACGGCTTTTATATGATCAAAATAAATGTGTTTCACCCCTGTTGCCTCAAGAAAAGCGTTTATTGAAGGGTAAGAACCGTTTTGTTTTCTTAATTCAACCGCATGCTTTGCCATTTGTTTGCTGATTCCGGGTAATTGCGCCAAAACATACCAAGGGGAAGAATTTATATCTATAAAAGGCTTTATGATTTCTCCCCCCTGTTTTGCTTTTTGAGCGTCGTAAATTTTCTTTTTTGCAACTTTTATTTTATTTTCTCTGTGGAACGGAAATGAACCTATAAAAATAAGCGCAAAGATAACCATGGGCAAAAACGCCCAGATTAACCCCCTAAAAAGAAAATAGAACATGACCGTTATATAAATTAAAACACTTATTATGCGCATTTTTACCCTTTATTTTACATAAAAATCAGCGTTAACGTTAGCCCTTAACATTGTTTTTCCCGCTTCAACCGGCACGGAAGCTCCGTTTGAAATTCCCGCTTCATCTGCCGTTTGAGATTTCATATATCTGAAGTTGGAAGAAAAACTCTGGTTTGAAGAACAGCTTGCATTCAAGCTTTTAATGCCCGTTATGCTTGTTCCCATAGATTCCGCTATTTTTAAGGCTCTGTCTTTTGCCCCTGAAGAAGCAGTCTTAATCAGCCTGTTGCAATCTTCGTTTGACTCATCAAGAGTAAATTGAAGGTTGTTGACCGAATTTGCGCCGTTGTTCAAAGCGGTTGAGATAATTTTTCCCGCTTTTTCAACATCTTTTAAGGTAACTTGAAGAGTGTTTGACGCAATATAACCAATTAATTTTCTCTGGTTGTCTTTATAAATATGTTCGGGGTTTAAATAGTAAGAAGTTGTTTTTATGTTTTCGCCTTTTTGTTCTTCAACAAGGTTCTTTACTGCGTCAATTGCCCTTTTTGAGGCTTCTTTATTCAATTCCGCCGCTTCTTTCGGATCTTTTGATCTTGTTTCAATTGCAAAAGAAATTTTAACCATGGTCGGGCTCAACTCTTCGCTTGCTTCAACATCAACCGAGATATAGCCCCTGTTTTGGGCTTCAAGCGCAAATGCGCCCCCCGCAAGAAACAGCATAAAAGCACATAAAATAACTTTTCTCATTTATTCATTCTCCTTTATAATTTTAATAAAATCGTTTTCATTTAAAATCGGAATTCCTAAGCTTTTTGCTTTATCTATTTTAGACCCCGGATTTGAGCCTGCAATTACAAAATTTGTATTTTTGCTGACAGAGCTCGGCGTTTTTGCCCCCAAAGATTTTAAAAGAGTTTGGGCTTCTTCTCTTGAATAGTTTTCAAGGGTTCCCGTTATAACAAAAGATTGCCCTTTTAGTTTCAGATTCTGAGAAATCGTATAATTATTAACGGGCTCCACTCCGGCTTCAAGTGCTCTTTGCATTATATAAAGATTTTCTTCGTTTCTAAAAAAATTGTAAATGTTTTTTGCCATTTTTTCCCCGATTCCCTCAATAGCGCTTATTTCTTCAAACGGGGCATTTTTAATTTCGTCAAGGTTTTTAAAGCTCTTGGCTAAAATATCCGCCGATTCCCTTCCGACAAGGCGGATTCCTATTGCGTTTATGAACCTTGACAATGTTGTTTTTTTGCTTTGTTGAACTGCATTAAAAAGGTTTGCCGCAGACTTTTCTTTAACCAAATCAAGCTCAAGAAAATCCTCTTTTGTCAGGTAGTAAAAATCGGAATAATTTAAAACTTTTTTCAAATTAACAAGCTGTTCAATAATGCTTATTCCAAAACCGTCCATATCCATGGCATATTTTGAAACAAAATATTCAAGCCTTCCTTTTATTTGCGCTAAACAGGTTTTTGTATTGGGGCAATACTTTGCGACTTCCCCTTCGACATCAATAAGCTCCGCCCCGCAATAAGGGCAGTTTTTTGGCATAATAAACGGGGTTGAATTTTGTGTTTTTTCTGCTTTTAAAACTTTGGGTATAATTTCTGCGGCTTTTTTTACAAGCACTCTGTCATTTATTTCAATATTAAGCCTTTTTAACTCATCAAAATTGTAAAGGCTTGCCCTTGAAACAACGCTTCCCGCAAGGTTAACAGGTTCTAATATCGCAACGGGAACAGCCATGCCTGTTCTTCCTATTTGAATATCTATTTTATTCAAAGTGCTCCAAACAGCCTCCGGAGGGAACTTGTATGCTGTTGCCCATTTCGGGACACGGGAGGTAAAACCCAGCTCATTTTGAAGACGTAAAGAATCCGCTTTTATGACAACTCCATCCGTTGCATAATCCAGAGTTTTTCTCTCTTCGCCCAATCTTTCTATTTCTTTATAGGCTTCCTTTATTCCGTTTACAACTTTTACCCTGTTTGTTTTAAACCCTAATTTTTTAAGGTATTCCATAGTTTCGGAGTGGGTTAAAAATTCCTTGTTTGAAACAGCGCCATATATAAAAATCGACAGGTCACGTGCGGCGGTAATTTTAGGGTCGAGCTGGCGCACGGTACCCGCAGCGGCATTTCTCGGGTTAGCAAAAGTTTTACCCCCTGTTTCCTCCTGTTTTTTATTTAACCTTTCAAAGGAGGATATACTCATATAAACTTCTCCCCTAACTTCAATGTCAACGGGTTCAAAAAGCTTTAAGGGAATGGATTTTACGGTTTTTAAATTGTTTGTGATATCTTCTCCGACAGCGCCGTCCCCTCTTGTCAAACCTTGTTTTAAAATTCCTTTTTCATAAGTTAAGGCAACCGCAAGCCCGTCAATTTTAAGTTCTATTGCAAGGGGAATGTCTTTATCAGACGTTCCAAACAGAGAAATTTGCCCCCCGTTTTCGGGAGATACTTCTTTTAAAACCCTTTCGTACCATTTATCAAGTTCTTCTTCACTGTTAGAGTTTTCAAGCGAATAAAGCCTTGTTTTATGCGGAACCTGATTAAATTTTTCAGATATCCCGCCCACTCTTTGAGTTGGAGAATCGGGAGTAATTAATTCAGGATACTGCGCTTCAAGCGCTTCAAGCTTCTTAAACAGCGCGTCATATTCATAATCTTCAAGTTTTGGTTCATCAAGCACATAATAAAGATACGAATTTAATTCAATCTCTTTACGTAATTTTTTGATTTTTTCTTGTACATCCATATAAAATATTTTATTATAAAAACATGAATTTGTGGAAGTTATTAAACAGCAATAAAAAAGCTCTTTTTACAACCCCTTCCCATGGGCAAAAAGCCCCGTTTTTAAAAGAATTGGACGCTTTTTACAAACGTGATTTATCCGAAATCGAAGGGCTTGATAATCTTTCAAACCCTAAAGGGGTCATTAAATATGCCCAATTCAGGGCGTGTGAAATTTATCAAACGGAAAAAACTCTTTTTATAACCCAAGGTGCAACAACCGGTATTTTAGCCGCTATGAAAGTGGTTATACGCCCAACAGACAGAATTTTAATTGCAAGAAACTGCCATAAATCGGTTTTGAACGGGGCTGTTTTATGCAATGCCGATGTGGATTGGATTTTACCCGATACAACAAGTGATATTTCTGCACAATGGGGCATATACGGTGAAATAAACCCGAAAACTTTGGAAAACCAGCTAAAATTAAATGATTACCGTGCGTTAATTATCACAAGCCCGACTTATGAGGGGATAACCTCCGACATTGAAGCAATTTCGATGGTCTGCAAACAGTATAACACTTATCTTATAGTGGATGAGGCGCATGGAAGCCTGTTCAATTTTTCAGACAGCTTCCCTAAAACCGCAATTGAGCAGGGGGCAGATTTATCCGTTAATTCTCTTCACAAAAACGCCGGCGCCTTAAATCAATGTGCGCTTTTACATCTTTCAAAAGATGTAAAAGACATATCAGCGGATATGATTCAAAATGCACTGAATTTATTTCATACAACTTCCCCCTCTTATCCGATGTTAAGCGTTATAGAAGAAAATATAAATTTTCTTAATTCAAAAGAAGGCTTAAAAAAAATTGATGAGCTGGTTTTTAATATTTTGAGTTTAAAAAAATACTTTTTAAACACGCCGGTTAAATTTTTGGACACGGACGACGTTACAAAGCTTTTTATTAAGGTTCAAGGGCTTTCGGGGCTTGAATTATCGGATATTTTGTATAAAGAATTTAATATCGAGGATGAATTTGCAAATGAATACGGTGTCCTTCTTTTAACCGGTATCGGAACAACAAAAGCAAAGCTTGATAAACTTAGAATAGCACTTTTAAAAATCATTGAAACCAAAAGAAATAACATTAAAACCCCTCCTTTTGTTTTTCAGCCCCAGCCGCTTGTTAAAATTCAGCCCTGCCTTGCTTTTTATGCAAAAGAAACACTTGTTAATAAAGAAGATTCAAAACTTATGATAAGTTCATCTTCAATTATTCCCTATCCTCCGGGAATCGGAGTTTTATACCCCGGGGAAGCCATACAGGAATACCACATGAAATTTTTAGATGAAAATACAGGGGTAATAAAATTATGAATAAAAAACGTGCAATAATTATCGTAATTGATTCCATGGGAATAGGCGCCATGCCTGATTCGCTTGATTTTGGGGATGAGCAGTGCGTTAATACTTTATGCAATCTTGCAAAAGCAAACGGCGGGATTAACGTTCCTAATTTTGAGGCTATGGGGCTTGGAAACATAAAAGACATTGAAGGGGTTAAAAAAAATTCAAGCCCAACGGCTCAATATGGAATTATGACGGCAAAATCCAAAGGAAAAGACACCACAACGGGACACTGGGAAATTGCGGGGCTTGTTTTGGATAACCCTTTTAAAACTTACAAAAAGTTCCCCGATGAACTTATTGAAAAATTTATAGAAGAAACAAACTGCGGGGGCATTTTAGGAAATTACCCCGCATCCGGCACAAAAATTATTGAAGAATTAAATGAAGAACATCAAAAAACTAAATTTCCCATTATTTACACATCGGCAGACAGCGTCTTTCAAATTGCCGTCGATATTGACTTAATCAATATCGAAACTTTATACGACTGGTGCAAAACGGCAAGAAAGCTTTTAGACAACGGTTATGGAATTTCAAGAGTAATTGCCCGCCCATATAGGGTTATTGACTCTAAGCCCTCAAGAATAGGCAAATTAAGGCATGATTACTCCGTTTGCCCCCCCAAAGACACCCTTCTTGATATTATTGAAAAAAACGGAGGGAAAGTTTATGCGATAGGCAAAATTAAAGATATATTTACGGGCAAGGGCATTACCGAAAGTAAACCCACAGGCGGAAACACGGAAGGATTAAAAGAAACCCTTGAAGCCCTTAAAAACAAAAAAGATTCAAGCCTTATTTTCACAAACCTTGTCGATACGGATATGCTCTACGGTCATAGAAGAGATTATAAAGGATATAAAAATGCAATTGAAGAAATAGATTCTTATCTTCCGGCTTTTATTGAAAATATGAACCAAGACGACATTCTCTTTATAACCGCAGACCACGGGTGCGACCCTACTTATAAGGGGTCTGACCATACAAGAGAAATGGTTCCTTTAATTGTTTATTCAAAAAGCATAAAGCCTGAAAATTTAGGCACAAAAGAGAGCTTTTCTTATGTATCGGACAGAATTAAAAGTTGGCTTGATATATAAAATCGGTTTTTTCAAATAGTTTATTAATGCAAGACGCCCAGTTTCCTTCGGTGTCTTGCCTTATTAGTTCAACGGAATCATACCATATTGTTTTGTTATCGTTTACAAACCAGCGCCATTCGTTTGCATAAGGTAAAAGCGCATAAGTTTTAACTCCCGTTGCTCCGGCAATATGAACGGGGGAAGAATCTATCGAGATGAGAAAGTCTACGCTGCTTAAAATTGCCGCAGTGTCGTTAAAATCTTCAATTTCATCATACAAATCAATAATTTGCGAATATGCTTTACAG
>CAYUWO010000003.1:11976-49460 GCA_964448535.1 uncultured Gammaproteobacteria bacterium
TTGAATTGAATAAAAAACAGCCCCCTCTCTATACCTTTCAAAAACGGGCTCAAAAATTTTTAAAGGCGCAGAACGGTTAAAAAATGTCCTTGTGCCTTCTCTGTTGCCATGCCAGTTAATTGCGATTTTTAACTTGTTGTGGTTAAAAAATTTATTATAATATTTTTGAACAAGCTCATAATCAGGGGTTAAAAAACCTTCCGTTTGAGGGACAAACAATGTAAAATCAAGGTTAAACAATTTTAGAATGTGCATAGGAGTTATTGCATAGTCGTAATCAGTGAAATAAGTTTTGGAATCAATAATTTCAAGATACGGAAAATTTGATTTAAAGAGTTTGTGCAGGGTTTTTGGAAGAAGAATATAAATTTTTTTAAAGAATGTTTTTATATATTCAAAATATCTTGAAAACATAATCATATCTCCTAACCCTCCGGTTGTAAAAATACAGAGCGAAGAGGCAAGGTGCGGCGTTCCGTCCCATTCATTTTTATAATAAAAGGGCATTATTTTTGTCATGTGGTTTGCATATAAAGGATAGCCGTTTTTAAAATCCTTTAACATCATATAGCTCATTGAAAGAGAATATTTAGGCTGGGGGGAGTTAGGGTTTTGAATAACCGCTTTTTTCAGATAATTAATTGAATCTCCAAATTTATGGAGTTTTCTTGACATGATTCCCAGATTAAAATTGGGCGAAAAAAAGTCATACAATGAAAGAGCTTTTTTATAAGAATTATAAGCTTTTTCCCATTCGCCCATTTCTTCATATACAAGCCCCATGTTGTTCCATGCGACATAATCATCGGGGCATTTTTTAAGAAGAATATCAAAAAATTCAAGCGCTATATCAAATTTTTTCAATTTTTGCGCATAATTTGTTATATCCCTTAAAATAAAAATATCTTCGGGGTGATTTTCATGCATTAAGAGTTTAATTCCGAGCAGTGCCTCATAATTCGACTTTGCAAGAAGTGTATTCTCTAATATTTTTGCGTATTTATCGCTATATTTATTCATAATGGAGTCTATAAGATAAATATTAGCGTTGTCATAATCTTTAAGCGCCCAATAGCAAACCCCGAGCTCCCCTTGAGTTTCGGGGGTTTTTTCCGTGGCGTTTGCTTTTTTAAGATAATCAAGCGCCCTGTCGTATTCTTTTAACTCAAGGTGGCAAAGCCCTTTATATTTAATCGCATCCGGATTATAAGGAGAAAATTTTAAAACTTCATCCAGTATGAAAAGCGCCTGTTCGTATTTTTTTTGTTCAAAAAGCTTTAATGCTTTTGTAATATCGCTCATTTACTTATTAACTCTTTTGCCGTTTTAACAATGTTTTCAACAGTAAATCCAAATTCTTTAAATAATACGCTGCTTGGTGCGGAAGCTCCGAAATAATCCATTGTAACGGTTTTCCCTTCAAGCCCCGTATATTTCCCCCAGCCAAAAGACGAGCCGGCCTCAATTACAAGCCTTTTTAAAACCGAAGAAGGGAGAACGCTTTCCCTGTATTCTTTGTTTTGGGATTCGAAAATTTCAATCGAAGGCATTGAAACAACTCTTGCGTCAATATTTTCATTCAACATAGCCTCTCTTGCTTTTATTGCGAGGCTAAGCTCGGAACCGGTTGCAATTATAATTAAATCAGGTTTTTCTTTTGCTTCTTTTTCAACGATATATCCGCCGTATGAAGCCCCCTTCCCCGTATTTTTTAATTGGGGGAGATTTTGTCTTGATAAAATAAGGGCAACAGGAGTGTTTTGAGATTTTAAAACCTGTTTCCACCCTTCGTTTGTTTCTTTTGTGTCGGCGGGTCTAAAAGTTATTAAATTAGGGGTTGACCTCAACATCGCAAGTTGTTCGACAGGCTCATGCGTCGGTCCGTCCTCTCCAACGCCGATTGAGTCATGGGTTAAAATATAACAAACGGGAAGCCCCATTAAAGCGGATAATCTAATCATAGGTTTTAAATAGTCGCTAAATACAAAAAAAGTTGAAACGTAAGGTCTTAGCCCGCCATACAGCGCAATTCCGTTTCCGATTCCGCCCATTGCCATTTCTCTGACGCCAAAGTGGATGTTTCTTCCGCTTCTGTTTTCAAAAGAAAATGAGCCCGCCCCTTTCATTTCGGTTTTATTTGAAGGAGCAAGGTCGGCGGAGCCTCCGACTAAATTTTTCATTTTATTTTTAATGCGGTTTAAAATTTCTCCCGAAATTGTTCTTGTGGCTTTATCTTCCGTGTCGTCTACCCATACAGATTCATCGTTTATGATTTTTTCGCAGTCGAAATTAAAGTATTCTTCATATAAAGCTTTCATTTCGGGATATTTTTCAAAATATTCCGCCTTCATTTTTTCATATTTTTCTTGTTTTTTAAGTTTTTTTTCTACATAACTTTGACAATTTTTATAAACTTCATCCGCAACAAAAAACGGCTCCATGTGTTCATACCCTAAGGTTTTTCTTAATTCTTCCAAGTTTTCTTCTCCCAAAGGCTCCCCATGGCAGCTTGACGTCCCCTCTTTTTTAGGGCACCCGCATCCGATTGTGGTATTAATTTTAATAAAAGAAGGTTTATCTTTTTGTTTTTTGGCATTTTCAATTGCTTTTGAAATTTTATCCAAATTGCACCCGTCTTTTACAACCTGAGTGTAAAACCCGTAACTTTCCATTCTTTTAACCGTATCATCCGTAAAAGCAATATCGCACTTTCCTTCAATCGTTATATTGTTTGAATCATATAGAATAATTAATTTATTCAGTTTCAAATTTCCCGCAAGCGAAAACGCTTCGTTTGAAACCCCCTCCATCATACATCCGTCCCCTAAAAGGGCGTAGGTATAGTTATCTATGATGTCATATCCTTTTTTATTAAAAATTGATGCAAGGTGGGCTTCAGATATCGCCATGCCGACCGCCATAGAGGCGCCCGCCCCCAAAGGGCCTGTTGTCGCTTCAACCCCCGGCGTGTGTTTATATTCGGGGTGCCCCGGGGTAACAGAGCCAAACTGTCTGAAATTTTTAATGTCGGAAATGGTGATATCAAAGCCAAAAAGGTGGTTTACGCTGTATAACATCATAGAAGCATGCCCCGCCGAGAGCACAAAGCGATCCCTGTTTTGTAAAAACGGTCTTTTAGGATCAAAATGAAGATGGTTCGCATAAAGAGAAAAGACAATGGGACTCGCCCCCAAAGGCATGCCGGGGTGCCCCGAATTAGCCTTTTGGACGGCTTCCGCAGATAACATCTTCATTGTGTTTACCGATTTTACATCAATTTTTTTCATTTAAACAAATCCCTTAATTATAACCCTTTTAATATATCATTTATAATCAAAAAATTCCAACATTTAAATTTACCTGAGCTGTTTTTTATGATATAAAAAAATAGCCGCACATTTTTAAGGGAAGAATAATGGAGAAGACCGAACAGCTTTTAAGAGAAATAAAAGAGCGCGAGATAAAAGACAACACTTATATTAAAATTGTCGCAACCTTGATTTTAATTGCTCAAATCGTAATCGGACATATAATTTGCGTAAATATAACATTATCTGAAAAGAAAACGGATTACCGTTATTTTAATCTTGTAACAAGTCTGGAAAAAATAAACGGAGTCTACATTGATACATACGACGGCATCGCTTATTCCAGCGCCGAAGAGTTAGTCTTTGCAAAAGAAAAACGTACAAAAGAAGAAAAAAGCAAAAAGAGTTTTGTTAAAAAGTATATGAAGCTTTTAACTAATTCATAAGTTGGCATAATACTTATCAACTTCATCAGAAAGGCTTTTTATGGCTTCTTTTATTTTCAAGAGATTTTCTTTGTTATCTAAATAATTGAGAATTTCTTTCTTGTTTCCTTCCGCAAGATATTCAAAAAACGCAAGGTCAGAGCTGTTCCTTCTGCATGCGGCTTTTACAACCCTGCTTTGTTTGTTGTCCTCAGGGTCGCACTCAAGAGAGATTAAAGCTTCGTTTTGAGTTCCTTCAAGGGGAAAACTTGCCGCAATACTTTTAAATGGACCGTATTCGCAAACTTCTCTTTCCCCACGGTCTTTTACATGTTCAACGGAATATTGAACAAGTTTTTCCAAATTTTGACTATGTTCGGTTTTATTAACGGATGGTTCCGTTTTATTTCCTCTAAAGTATATGTTGTTTGATAAAATCGAATACATTAGTTTTCCTTCCCGCTTTAAGTTTATCAGAAATTATTGACGCATTGAAAGAATCATTGGGGTTGACTAAACCCTCAAGCCCTCTTTCTTTAAGGACGTCGGCGCTTGCATAGTGTAATTTTCCCGATAAAACAGGTTTTTCAATTCCCGTTATGCCGAGTTCTTTTAATCTTGCAAATTTATAGTTTTCGCCCAAATAATCAAGGCAAACTTTCTTGCTTTCATCATCCATTCCCCTTACGGCTTTATAAAAATTTTTATCAGAGGCATTTTTCAAAGAAATTTTACCTGTGTTTGTATCGTAGAATTTGTGCTCAGATTCGGCAAAAACATTAACTTCTTCTCCTCTCAGCTGGAGTTCACTGTCTGCTAAAAGATTTCCGTTTGTTTTTGTTGAAGAAATATTCATTTGAACATCAGTGTATCCCGATTCTTTAACAGCTTTTGATGACCTTTTCATAGCGTCTTTATAGGCTTTGTTTACAACGGGATTTTGGCTTTTGTCAAATGAAATGTTATCTGCGGTATCAAATAAAGACTTTTGGTTCTTGCTTACGAATTTCATTTGTTTGCCGGTTGTTTCATAATAAGCCTTGCCGATTTGTTTTAACTGTTTATCGGTAAAATAAGAGGTAAGCTCATCGCCGTAATTATTAAAAGGCTCATCGGATAAAATGATTTTTTTGGTTTTAATTCCGTCAATAAAACTGTTTACAAATTTGTTTGTTTGAGCTTCTTTTAACTCGTCTATAACGGCAATATATTCACCTGACAATGTTTCATTTTTATTAAGAGCGTTGACAAAATCGTCGTAAGTTTTGCCGGTGCCGTCAAGAGCGTTTTTGATTATGGCGTTGGCGTCTTTTTCTTCTAATGATTTTAATTGGATTCTGATTCCGTATCCGTCGCCTATCTGGTCTGCGCAATTTTTTAAATCAATTGTTGAAAAATTGCCTTTATCATATTTTTTGGAAAGTTTTGAGTAAATTGAGCTTTGACCTTTAGACCTTGTTGAAATTTTAGCTAAATTGTCAACGTCGTCAAAAAGTTTGCCGTATTCCATTTTAAGTGTTCTTGAATTTCTTCTGTAAGTATCGCTTAAATGTTTTGCGGAGTTATTTAATTGAGCGTTTGTACCCGAATGGTTGAGTTTATTTTGTGCAATTCCGCCGCCGATTCCGCCCAAAACCCCGCCGAATATCCCTTCGACAACGGCAGATTGTGCGCTTTGAGCAAATAAGTCAGACGCATTAAATTCGATGTCATCTTCAAAAGCCGCTTCAATGGCATAATCGCCGGCACCGGCTGCTGCGCCCGATATCGCTCCCGCTTTTGCACCTTGAACAGCCCCCTGTTTAACGGTTTGCATAACCGTTTGATTTACCGTGGCGCCTTTTACCATTCCTGAGGTTGCAACGGAAACCGCCCCGTCAATGGCGCCCGATAAGCCGTCTTTTGCAATTTGTTTGGCATCCAATGCGTCCCCTTTAAGTTCGTTAGTGGCTCTGTCAAGGGTTTTAAGACCTGCTTTTGAAACCGCACCGATACCTGCGCCTGCTGCTGCAACCCCTAAAGAAAGCCCGCCTGTGCCAACGGCAAGAGCCGCAGTTGCAACGCCGGTTGCAAGATTGGAAATAATATTAACAGCGCCTTCTTGTTTAGCGTCAAATTTAGCAATTGTTTGGGATGCCTGTTCGTATGAAATTTTACCGTTTTTATAATCGTTAATAGCTTTTTCAACATCATTTGAGCTTAAGCCCAGCCCGACCGTATTTTTTAAACCGTTCCAAGCTTTGCCCAAAATGCCTTGTTCTTTTTGAACGGCTTCAAACTGTTGATTTAACTCAACAAGTTCGTTTTCGGAAGTTGAAACCTCGGATTTTTTAACGAAATTTGATTTTTTTGCAGCGTTTGTATGAGCGTGTAAACCGCTTCTTGTATTATAACCGTTAACGCTGTTTAATCTCGTGTTAATCATCATTACAAATCCTTGTATATATAAAGTATATATCAGGATTCAATTTTCATTAAAGACGAAATGTTTTACATTAGTTAATATTTTTTAAGGAATTTTTTAAACGCCTCTTTTTCTCTCGGGCTTAATGAATTAAACCGAAATTCATCATCGTAAAGTTTTTGTTTAAATGATTCAAAAAAACCGTTTTCATCGTATAGAAGATAATCTATATTTATATTAAAGTTTGATTTAATTGCGTTCAGCTCAGAAATTTTAGGCTCAAGCCCCTTTAGAACTATGCTGTTATATCTTGATTCTTTAATGTTTAAAATTTTGGCCATTTCAGAATCCGACAATCCGTTATATTTTGCTATTAAATCAAGTCTGACCCCCCATTTTGAAATATCGCATGCCAATTTTGAATCTCTTGAAATAATTCGTTCGGGAGAAGGCATGGAACCGGTCAAAAGGCTTATTCCAAAATAATCTTCAATTTTAATTAAATCAGAAATCGTAACTTCGCTTTTTTTATTTAAAATTTTCTTACTGATATTTGCTCTTGAACAAGATAAAATATCGGCAATTTCATCATGCGTAACTTTTCTTTTTATCTGCATTTGCAGTTTTTCTACAAAATCAAAATAATTCATTTTACCAAACTCTAAATAACATAAATATTTTACCAAAAATATTTATGTTATTTTCAAGCATTGTTATCCCATGTTAAAATTCCGCCGTCTGCTTCTTTGTTGTTAGACAGGCTTCAATCTTTAATCATAAGAGCCTTTCGCTCTCTGTTTTAGTGCGCTGTTAAAACTTAAAAGCTCAAACTTTGCCGTTATATTCCAAGATAGTTTTTTAAATTTGAGCTCAAATTTTGGTTTCTGCAAAGCTTTTTCAACTTTGAAATCGCCCTTGTTTCAATTTGCCGGATACGCTCTCTTGAAACTCCGTATCTCGTTCCGATTTCATCAAGGGTTTTTTTCTGACCGTTGTCGTCAAGCCCGTATCTTAGAATTAAAACATCCTTTTCTTTTTGGTTCAGTTGGTCTAAAATTTTTCTGACGTCGTCTAAAAGGCTGTCTTGCGTAACTTTTGTGTCGGGGGTAGAATCCGTTTCATCAACAATATAATCGGCTATTTTGGATGAATCGTCTTTTTGGTTTGCGGGCGTTTCAATAGAAATTGTGCCCTGAGCGCTTTTTAGAAGGCTTGTTAATTTTGACACCGATAAGCCGACTCTTTCTGCGGTTTCTTCTTTTGTGGGCATTCTTCCAAGTTCGATTGAAAGGTCAAAAGTTGCACGCTTAATTTTACCCAAAGTTTCAATCATATGTACGGGCAGCCTTATTATTCTTGATTTATCGGCTATCCCTCTGGTGATTGATTGTTGAATCCACCATGTAGCGTAAGTTGAAAATTTATAGCCCTTTGTGTAATCAAATTTTTCTGCCGCTTTAATAAGCCCGAGGTTCCCTTCCTGAATTAAATCCAAAAAGGATAAGCCGCGCCCTATATATTTTTTTGCGATTGAAACAACGAGCCTTAAGTTTGAATTTACAAGCTGTTCTTTTGCTTTAATCGAATCATTCTCCTTAATTTCTTTTGCGATTTTCATTTCTTCTTCAAAAGAAAGCAGGGGAATTTTCCCGATTTGCTGCAAATACGCTTTGACTGAATCGTCAGTTGCTACATTTTTGTAATCTTCTTTTAAATCTTTGTTTTCTTCGTTTTCTTGTTCAATAATCGGGATTTGGCTTTCATCAAAATCCTCAAAATCAAAAATTTCCGTATTGCCGTTATTCTTTGGGGTTTTGGTTTTCATATTTTCTCTGCCTTTTATTTAACATAATAGTATATTAATATATTAAATTATTTTTAAAAATCCTATGTATAATCTATTTGCCTTAATGTTTCATATACTATTACGGCACAGCAGCATGAAACATTTAGAGATTCAAAATTTGATTTTAATTTAACTTTATAATCCGATAAATTTAAAACCGTTTTTGAAATTCCCTTTCCTTCATTTCCTAAAACGAGGGCAAAATTCATTGATTTATAATTGATATCAAGATAATTATTCTCCGCATTAACATCCAATGCAATTATCCACCAGTCATTTTCTTTTAATTTTTGGATTGCGCTTGTCAGACTATTTACTTTTATGATTGACACTTTATTAACTGCGCCCGAAGAAATTTTTTCCACGGTCGAATTAACAGGGCATGCCCTTCTTGATTGAATTAAGATTCCGTCATATCCGGCTGCTGCCAGAGTTCTTATTATTGCGCCAAAGTTATGCGGGTCGAGCACGTTGTCTAAAATGACAATCTTTCGGTATTTATCGGTTTTTTCATTCAAAAATTCATCAAAATCTTTATATTCGACAGGCGAAACCGAAGCTATCACCCCTTGAAAATTTGCCCCTTCTTCAAAGTTTTCTCTAAATTTGTTCAAATCGGTAAAATTAAAAACAATTGAATTTTCTTTACATAAGTCAATAATTTTTTTTATGCGGTTGTCGCACCCTATGTTTTTTTGTATATAAACTTTATTAATGCGTTTTGCACAACTGGCAAGCGTTTCGACGATTGCATATTTTCCGTATATAAAATTTTCCATTTATTTTATACTCCGTTTATTGTATATTTTTTTTAAGATTCTTTTACCATTACTTATTATATTGTATTATGAAACATGAACAATAGGATAAATTTTATTTTAACAACAAAAGAGCAGAATGATGTTTGGTATAACGGGTTCAGAGAAAAAACAAATAGTAGGGCTGGCAGTAACCCCTAATTTAGGTCTTGAAGCATGTGTCTATAATAAAGACACAGACGAAATTTTAAAATACGGCAAAAGGGCGCTTGAATATAATATTGCGTCTAAAGAAATTCAAGATATAAACGCCTTTAGAAGTGCAGTTGCCGATTTATTTGAAGAGCTTGAAATCTCCAAAGATAAATCAACCATTTATCTTGTCTTGCCCAATGTGCATTTTGGGTTCAGAAGTTTAGAAGACAGCGCGCTTGACAGCGAAGCTATTGAGAGCATGATTTTATCGGACGCAACCGAATCGTACGTATTTAAACAGGAAGAACCCATTTCCGCCTGGGTGGATATGAACGCAAAAACGGGTGCTTCTTCAAAATATATTGCCCATTCTTCTTTACAAAGACGGGTTGTTGACGGAATACAAGATGCGGTTATGGATCTGGGCGCCGCAATTGCCGGCATTGAAAGCTCGGTTACCGCAATTCCAAGAGGTATTTTCCTCACAAAAATTTGCGATGATGTTATTACAAATAATGAAAATTGGGATATCTTATTAATCAACCCTAACGGGTATGCCATTTTTCAAATGTCCGGAAACAGAATCCTTGATTACACAGAGGTTCCTTTTGCGATTATGTCTTTTGAAGGCGAAGAAGTTTATGCGGCTCTGTCGTCCTCAATTGCTCAATACCTTCCTAATTATCCGGCTAAAAAGCTTGTTATAACTTCATTAACGGAAAATGTATCCGCAAGGGTTTTAAAAGACGAAATTGTTTTTGACCACAAAATAATATCTGTTGATTCAAATAAATACGGCAAAGCCTCTTATATGACGCTTGCGCCCGAGGTTAACGAAAAAGACGCCGCTTCAATGAGCTTGAGCGTACTAGGGGCTTGTGTTCCTAAAGCAGGCAGTTTTGCGACATTGAATGTGCTTGGCGATATAAGCTATGACGGGGTTGTAACCTACGGAACATTTTCATTCCATGATAGGGAATATGATTTAACTTCGGTTATCGTTCAAAGAGCTTCCATGATACTTTCAGCCGCTTTTCTTGCGCTTACTTTAATTTGCGCCTTTTTGCTTTTCGGCTTCGGGGCAATTTTTTCCGGTCGTGTAAAATCGGTTACTCAAAAAATTGAAAATATAAATAAAGAAATTGATACCCTTAACTCAAAACTCGGGGTGAACATTTCCACTTTAATCAGACAAATAAACGATAACAATAAAACCGCAATTAATTATTATGATTCGCTATCTTCGGATATTCCGACCCATGTTTGGCTTACGTACTATATTAACAAAGACGGCAAAGGAGTCGGCATTGAAGGATATTCGCTTAATATTAACGACATATACGAATATTATAAGAGTTTAAAAATTTTAGCTCCGCAATCGGATATAAGATTAAACAAACTTGAGGTGTTTAAAGAAGAAAAAGAAGAAAATACTACGGACGCAGATTCGCTTGTTTTGGAACAATCGGACAAGCCCCAGATGTATTCTTTTGAAATTTCAAACACATCTTATACAAAAACATTTGATGAAAACGGGAATAAAGCGCAAGGAGAAGATGCGGAAAAAAATGCTCCAAATGCTTCGGCTCCAAAGCCTAAACCTGCAGATTCGTCAAACAACACAAACGATATAAGCTCGGAGAGCTCTCCCACTGCTCAGGCAGGAGGAATTCCCAATGTGCCCGATGTTGAAATTAATTTGAAGGAAATCAGGTAAAATGCAAATAAATTATAAAGAGTTATTAAAAGAACAAATACTGTTCATGGTTTTGCCGGTTTTGCTTGCCGTTGTTCTTCTTTGTTCCCTTGTGTTCGGCGGCATAGGGCTTTTCAAAAATGTAAAAGTGCTAGGTCAAAAAAGCGGCGAATATAAAACTTTGGTCGAAAAGAAAAATGACCTTGAAGTTCGGGTTGCACAAAGAGTGGAAGAAAATAAAACCCCCGACGCTAAAAAGATTTTCCAGATTCAGGGAATGAAATTTGGAGCTGACGCTTCTTTTGCCCCCCTGTTTGATAATATGATTGCAGTTGCAAAAGAATCGGGAATCAGAATAAGGTCAATTGATTACAATTATTCGCCCGCTTCAGACCCTGTTTTTGCCGCAAAATTGAGCGGGTACAACGTTTGCGAATTACAATCGACAATTGTCGGGAACTATTCTCAAATACAGAGATTCTTAAAAACCATGCTAAGCGAAGAATATCTTATAAACCTTGCAGAAATTGAAATTGTTTCTTGGAAAAGGGATAAAAGCGTTTTAATTGCAAACTTAAAAATGAGATTTTATACACAAACCAATTAAAATCTTTACGTTCTTAACACTTATTTTAAAATTTTAAAAATTCGGTCTATTTACCCCCCCCCCCCAATGGTTTGCCCTGATATTAACATGCAATTTTTGCGATTAAATGTGTACTTTTATAAGTATTTTTGCTATAAACTATTTGCTTTTATTCTTTATTTGATATAATACTGTTAAGTGATATGTTTTATAATCACAGGCGGGTAATGCTTCCGCTATAGTTATCTCAGGGGGCAAGAATTGGTTAATTGGAAATTTCAATTTGAAAAAGAGCTAAAGTTAACGCTTGTTTATAAGGTTGTTACAATTGCAACCGTTACCCTTGTTTTACTTGCGATTTTTTTCGTTAACTACATTCTGACCGCAGAATTAAATTCGGTTGAAAAATATCTTGCCCAGAGCGTTTTGCAAACTTCATCAAATCTTAAAGGAAGGAACTCTTCATCTATAAGCGAAGTCAAAGTTCTTACCTCCAAGCTCGTGGGCGCTCTAAATTCATTTTCCGAACCTGAAGTTATAAATTTTTTAACCGCCCATGTGACCGATTACGATTATACAAAGCTGATGTTCATATATCCCTCGGGTTATGTTATTAAAGCTCAAAAGAAAGCAAATCTTTCACATCCGATTATTACAAAAGAAACAAACGCCCGTTATATGAAGCTTTTTGAGGAAAACCTTCCCCATGTTGCAACAAGAAAAGATCAAACTTATCCTTCAGGCTATGCAAATGAGTTCGCAACTCCGGTGTACAAAAACGGCAAGGTTGTCGGTTATCTCGGTGTGGAAGTTGATGCGTCGACATATATTAAAATTTTAAACGTCAATAACTATGATGAAAAGGCAAATACATATATTATCGACTCCGAAGGCAACTATTTAATTAAATCGCAAAATGATACAACTCAATATACAAACGTTTTTGACATTGGCGCTTCTTATGTGGGAGCAACGAAAGATGAAGTTGAAAAGCTTTTAAAAACCAGAAATAATGATGTCTTTTCTTATAAAATAAACCGCAAAGTGTATTTGGCGGGTTTTGCCATTATAGACGGCGCAAACTCATACGTTTTAACTTCGCTTCCTTTAGATGTTTTAATGCTTCACACAAACAAACTTCTTGCGGGCATTACAACCATTATTATAATCATCAGCATGCTTCTTTTAACCCTTCTATACTATAGCAGCAGGCTGTTTAAACAAAACGAAGAAGCAATCCATGAAATAGCTTTTACGGATAAAATTACGGGCGGTGGAAACGAGAACAAGTTTAAACTTCAAGCTGCGGATATTTTATCATCAAACACCGATTCTAAATACGCCGTAATTTCAATGGAAATCGCAAAATTTAAAGCGATAAGCGAGCTGTATGGCACAAGCCATGCTAACCAGATTTTAAAAGATGTGTATGAAATAATAAACAGAAATTTAACCGAAGGAAGCGTGTGCGTCCGTGAATATGTGGCAACTTTCCTTGTTTTATACAAATACAGTAAAGAGAATTTTATTGTTAAATATTTTATTGATAAGGTCGCCGATGAAATTTCTTTGTATAACGATGATGAAATGCATCAGACATCGGACGATTCCAATATGGTTTTAAGCACAAAACTGGTTCCGTCTTTCGGGGTATATTTAATCCCGAATGATTCCGTTACAATCGAGCAGGCTTGTGAAAGAGCGCATATTGCAAGAAACAGCAACAAGGGGAGTGTGCTCAAAAACTGTCAATTTTATGATGACACTATCAGGGCTCAAATCCTTCAAGATAAAGCCGTTGAAGATGAAATGCACTTTGCGTTAAACAACGGGCAGTTTCACATGTATTTGCAGCCTAAAGTTAATCTCAATACAAAGGAGCTTGCGGGTGCAGAGGCTCTTGTACGCTGGATTCACCCCAAAAAAGGGCTTGTTCCTCCGATGAGTTTTATTCCTTTGTTTGAAAAGAACGGTTTTGTTGTTGAGCTTGACAGATGTATTTGGAGGCAGGCATGCCAGCTTTTATCCGAAAGAAAAGAACAGGGCTTGAAATTATTCCCGATTTCCGTTAATGTTTCAAGGCTTCATTTGAATAACGACGCTTTTATCGGCGAATTGCTCCTTTTAACCGAAAAATACGATTTAGACCCTGAATATCTCGAGCTTGAATTAACCGAGTCGGCTTGTTTTGATAACGAAAAACGATTTGAAGAAACGGTTAAAAAGCTTAAGCGTCTTGGTTTTACCGTTGCAATGGATGATTTTGGAACCGGATATTCTTCACTCAACATGTTAAGAGAACTTCCGATTGATGTCTTAAAACTTGACCGTGGCTTTATTAAAGACACCATTACAAACGTAAGGGGTCAAATAGTTACCCAAAGTATTATTTCAATGGCAAACAAGCTTAACATGGTTACTGTTGCCGAAGGAATTGAAATGGAAGAACAGGCCGAATTCTTAAAACAGAGCGGATGTCAAATTGCTCAGGGTTATCTTTACGGCAAGCCCATGGATGTTCCTCAATTTGTTGGCACATTCCTTGCATCGGACACAATTGCAAAAAAGATTAACTAAATTTATCGGGTTTAAAATTATTTTGCAGATTATTTCCTAAAATTTTCGATTAACTATTTAAGCGGCTATATGCCCCGAATTATTTTATAAAAAAGGGCGAAAAAACTCTGTAATAGATATATAAAGCGGATAAAACAAGAAGAACCCCGCAAAATTTCATAATATATCCGCTGTATTTATTTACCCCTTTTATATTTTTAACAAACGAGGTGAAAACCCCTGCTAAAATTATAATTACGCCTTGACCCAGAGAAAATAAGAGCAAAAGAAAAGACGAATATAAAATATTTTTTGTTAACGAGGCAAAACTCATAATTGAAGCCAAAATGGGAGTTGAACAGGGGGTTGAAGCAAGAGCAAAAAGAAACCCCAATATGAAAGGGTATATAAAAAGGCTTGCACCTTTTGATTTCGGCATTCTTTTTATAATATTTAAATTGGGAATTTCAACAACCCCTAAAAGGTTAAGCCCGAAAATTAAAATCAGCGAACCTATGAAAATTACCCAGTACATTCCGCCTAAAGCAAGAAAAACCTGCCCCGTCAAGGCGCAAAATATCCCTATTATTGTCATAATAACGCTTAAGCCGAATACAAAAGATAAAAGCTGTATAAAAGCTGTTATCAGGGAATTTTGCCTGTCATACCCTCCGATATAACCTACAATTATCGGCAAAATTCCTATGGTGCAAGGGCTTAAGGAGGAAAGCACGCCGCCTGCGAAGGCAGCTGTTAAAAGCACGAAAGAGAAGCTGCCCGTTTGAATTTGAGTTGTAAAATTTGTTATAATATCATTCATTATTTGATTTTTTCTAAGTGTTCTCTGATTTCATTTTCTTCAATGCCGCCTTCATTTCTTTTGACGACTTTTCCGTTTTTGTCAAGAAAAATTATGGTCGGAACTACGGTTATATCATAGGTTTTAATTAAATCCTGCGTTTTATCGTCTTTTTCGGTCACATTAATCTCTTCAAAATAAATTGTGTCCGAATAATCTTCCATTGCGTTTTTAACGGAAACCCCAACGGTTTGACATTCCGAGCACATGGGCGAATAAAACTTGATAAGTTTACCTTTTTGGGCAGCGCTGTTTTGGTATGTGCCGGCGTTTGCCGCAAAATCTTTTGTCGTGTTTTGTAAAAACGCAAAAACAGCAAGCGGCACAATTAAAATCATTAAAATTATAATTTTGTTTCTCATAAATTTCTCCTTACTTTTTATGTGATTATATGCAAGAATAACGGCTTGATTTTCCCCCAACCGGATATTTTTTAAGGCTATTTTTTTAAGTTAAGCCTCTGAATGTAAGCGCTTGAAATATATGTTCGGATTTAATTTCATCTTCTCCTTTAAGATCTGCTATTGTCCTTGATATTTTTAAAATCCTATCATAACTTCTTGCCGACAGGCTAAATTTATTTATGGCGGTTTTCAGCATTATTTTTGAGGTTTCATCTATTTTACAGTATTTATTAATTAATTTTGGGGTAAGTTCCGAATTAGTATAAATTCCCTCGTTTTCATACCTTTTTAATTGAATCTGCCTTGCTTTTATAACTCTCTTTCTTATTTCATCCGAGCTTTCGTTGTCTGTTTTTGCGTTTGTCAATTCTTCGTCCGTGAGCCTCGGAACCGTTATTTGAAGGTCAATTCTGTCTAATAAAGGTCCGGATAGTCTTGATTTATATTTATTAATTTGTGAGTCGCTGCATATACACTGTTTCTTTTTATCCCCCAAATATCCGCACGGGCAAGGGTTCATGGCACCTATTAAAATAAAATTAGCCGGATATTTAATTGTGCTTTGGACTCTTGATATCGTAACAAAATTTTCTTCTAAAGGCTGCCTTAAAACTTCAAGCACATGCCTTGGAAACTCGGGGAGTTCATCTAAAAATAAAACTCCTCTGTGTGCAAGGGTAATTTCTCCGGGGCGGGGGTTTGCGCCCCCGCCCGTTATCCCTGTAGCGGAAGCGCTGTGATGGGGCGATCTAAACGGGCGTTTTGAAATAAGAGGGGTTTTTGAATCTAAAAGTCCGGCGATTGAATAAATTTTAGTTAACTCAATGGCTTCGTTTTTAGTCAAGGGAGGTAAAATTGATGAAAATGCTCTTGCAAGCATGGTTTTGCCCGACCCCGGAGTTCCGGACATTAAAAGGTTATGTGCGCCCGCAGCAGCAATTTCAAGCGCAATTTTAGCCTGTGTTTGTCCTTTAATATCTCTAAAATCATTTTCCGGAGCATAATTTATTTCTAAAAAATCATCAATATTTTGCTTTAAGGTGCTCAAAGCCTGATTTCCGTTTAAATATTCAACGACTTCTATTAAATTTTTTGCCCCTAAAACCTCAATATCTTGCGCAAAACTTGCTTCTTTCAAATTTTCATAAGGCACAATAACTTTTTCAATTTTAAACTCGGATAATCCCGAAACTATGGGCAAAACGCCGTTCACGGGACGAATGGCGCCGTCAAGCGACAATTCCCCCAAAAATGCGATTTTATTTTGCAGCCTTTTAATTACTTTTTCTTTGGCTAAAATGCCGACTGCCATTGCCAAATCATAAAGTGCACCTTCTTTTTTAAGGTTGGCAGGCGCAAGATTTATTACAACTTTTGTGAGAGGAAAATCATAGCCGGAATTTTTAATTGCAAGTTTTAATCTTTCTCTGGCTTCAGAAATTGCCGTGTCCCCAAGCCCCACTATTGCAATCTGAGGAAGCGAATTTGTAACATCCGCTTCAACTGAAATTTTATGAACATCAAGCCCTATAGCCGTTGCGCTTATTACCTTTATAACCATAAACAGATTATACAACCAATAAAGCGTTTTTAAAACATTTAGGTTTTATTTGTTTGCAATTTTATCTTTTACTTTTATCGTTTTTAACTAAAACATTATTTGCGCTTTTGAATGATTCGGGTTTGTTAGGGTTTAAAAAACTTTCACTGCTTTTATTTATTATAATTTTTAAAAGGCAATAGCTGATAAGAAAAATTTTCATAAATTTAAGAAATCAGCCGTAAAATTTCATCCGGTTTATTTACAAATAAAGTTCCGCCGTTTTCAATTAAAAATTCTTTTGTTTTTAGACCCCATAATACGCTTATGCAAGGCACTCCGCCATTTTTTGCGGTTTGGATGTCGACTTCTGAATCCCCAATGAATATGCAATTTTCTTTTTTTACATTTAATTTTTCTAAAACTTTATAAAGCCCTATGGGGCTTGGTTTTCTTTTAATTCCATTAAATTCGTCCTCCCCTTGAGCATAATCAATTAGCCCTTTAAAAAACATATCAGAATGTAATTTACATCCTTTATCAAATTTATTTGATAAAATCCCCGTTTTTACCCCTCTCTTTTTGAGTTCTGCTAAAAGGTCAATTATACCCTCGTAAGGTGCTGTTTTTGAAATTTTTATTTCTGTATAAAAGCTTTTAAATTTTTCTATGCAAAAAGTTATATCCGGATTTTTAAACCCTCCGGGAAGCAATTTTTCAAAAAGCCTTGTAACTCCTTCTCCTATTGCAAGGCGAACTTCATCTTTCGTCTTTTTGGAATATCCCAAACTTTCAAACGCAAAATTAACACTATCAAGCAGATCATCAACCGTATCAAGCAAAGTGCCGTCCATATCAAAAATTGCGGCTTTTATATTTTTAAAGTAAGACATTTGCAAGCTCCGCCCGCTTTCATATATTCGCTCATATCGGTTTGAATGTGGTTGAACCTTTTTTCTTTAAGAAGCTTTGAAAACCTTTTTGTGGTAAGGTTCGTAACGACATTTTTCCCGACATTTACTGCGTTGCAGGTAAAATAAGACGCTTCTTCTTCATTTACAATTATCCTTTTTTCTTCGGGCACATATCTTTCTATGACCTGATTTCCGTATTTATCAAATGCGTTTGGATAATAAATTAAATAGCCATCCTCTAAGGGGCAAAAACAGGTATCAACATGGTAGAAGTTTTTATTAACAAGTTCAAGTGAAATAACCTCAATTTTTAAAAGTTCAGAAATCCATGTGTGGGCGGTTATATCGGTTCTCGGCACATAGCCTGAAAATAAAATATTATTTAAATATAGAGCATCTCCCGCCCCTTCGAACGAAATTGAATCCGGCATTGTAACAACTTCGTATCCGTTATTTTTAAACCAGTCTGCAAAATATTTTTCTTCGGGCTGCCTTTCTTTGTATCTGAAACGGCTGATAATTGCCTTATTGCCGTACATAACTGCGGCATTAGCCGTAAAAACCATATCGGGAACATCTTCTTTAGGCTCAACCAGCTTAACATCCGCCCCGATTTGATTTGATAAAATATCGTACAAATTTTCCCATTGAATATTGGCTTTTTTGTTGTCAGCCTGAACAGACATGTTCATCCACGGATTAATTTCATACTTTATCCCGTAATAATCGGGTTTGCACATTAAAATTTTATCCATTATTCTTCGTATGCTCCCTGCTTTTTGGCAAGTTCAACCGCTTTTAACATCTCGTCATTGTTGTCGGCTTCAATTATAAAGGTGGCTTCCGATATATCTTCCCTTCTTTTTCCTATATCAACTTTTGTAGCATAACAGGTAAGCCCCAGCTCATTTATCTGATCCAACAATTTTGATAAAACAAGAGAATCAATTATATGACCCTTAATCTTAAGTTCTTTAATCATTTTAGCCTTCTTTCTGCTATATTTGTAGTTATTATATATTAATTTGTAATTTCAATCAAGCCATGCCCAAATATCAAATTCGGCAAGGATAAAATAAGCGCATTTTTTTATTACAACAAATTATAAACTTATCGTCCTTCTTTGTAAACTTTGTTGAACAATTATTTTTAAGGGGGTAAAATTCTTTTTATGGAGGAAGCTATGGATTCAAAATATTATATTGAAATTGAAGAAAAGTACGGCGCAAATAACTATAAACCTTTAGATGTCGTAATTGAAAAAGCCGAGGGGGTTTATGTTTATGATGTTGAGGGGGTTAGGTATCTTGACTGTTTGAGCGCATACTCCGCCGTTAATCAGGGGCATTGCCATCCAAAAATTATGGAAGCTATGATAAATCAGGCAAAAAAAGTTACTCTTACAAGTCGTGCATTCAGAAACAACATGCTTCCTTTGTATTATAAAAAACTCTGTGATTTAACGGGTTTTGAAATGGTTCTTCCGATGAACACAGGCGCAGAAGCTGTTGAAACCGCAATTAAAACCGCAAGAAAATGGGCAAATCAAAAAAAAGGAATTAAGACCCCCGAAATTATTGTATGTTCCGAAAACTTCCATGGAAGAACAACCACAATTATAAGTTTTTCGACCGACCCCGTTGCAAAAAACGAATTCGGACCTTATACAGAGGGTTTTAAAATCGCAAAATACGGCGATATTAATTCCATGAGAGAACTTGTTAATGAAAATACTGCGGCGGTTTTATTGGAGCCCATTCAAGGAGAAGCAGGGGTTAAAATTCCGCCGGAGGGGTATTTAAAAGATATAAGGGCGCTTTGTTACGAAAAAGGCATTTTAATGATTCTTGATGAAATTCAAACTGGCTTTTGCCGAACGGGGAAGTTGTTTGCATTTGAACATGAAAATATACGCCCCGATATGATAACTGTCGGAAAGGCTTTATCGGGCGGCTTTTATCCGATTTCTGCCGTCTTGTCCTCAAGAGATATTTTAGGAGTAATAAAATCGGGCGAACATGGCTCAACCTTTGGCGGCAGCCCGCTTGCAAGCGCAATTGCAATGGCTGCTTTAGATGTTTTAATTGATGAAAATCTGGCTGAAAATTCAAAGGTTTTAGGGGAATATTTTTTATCGGAATTAAAGAAAATAAAAAACCCAAAAATTAAAGAAATAAGAGGCAGGGGGCTTTTTATCGCAATTGAAATGCGGGAGCCTGCAAGAAAATATTGCGAAAGGTTATTTAAGGAGTTTAAAATTCTTGTAAAAGAAACCCATGAAGGTACAATCAGAATTGCACCCCCGCTTGTTATTAAAAAAGAGCAGATTGATACTGCGCTTGAAGGATTCAGGGCGGTTTTTGAGGAATAAAATGTCAAAAGGGGAGCAAATTGTAAATAAAGCTCAAGATTCTTTGAAAGAAGAATTCAAAAGGCTTGATGAAATTGGGGAACACAATCAGAAAAAAGTCTTAGATGCTTTTTGTAAAAATAAAATAGGAGAAGAACATTTCTACACCGTAACCGGATACGGGCATGACGATTTAGGACGTGAGGCTTTAGACAGCGTTTTTGCGGACGTTTTTAACTGCGAAGCGGCAATTGTCCGCCCGCACTTTGTTTCGGGAACTCATACAATAGCATGTGTGCTATTTGGGCTTCTGCATTACGGCGACCACCTTTTATCGGTTGCGGGCGCCCCTTATGACACCTTAGAAGAAATAATAGGGAAAAGAAAAAACGATGAGTTCCATGAAACTTCTTTAATGGGAAACGGGGTTTTTTACGATGAAGTTCCTTTAAAAAACGGCTTTGAAGCGGATTTTGATTTGATTCCTTCATTTATAAAGCCAAATACAAAAATGATTTTAATACAAAAATCAAGAGGATATTCTTTAAGAAAATCTCTATCGGTTGAAGATATAAAAAGGATAATTGAAATTGTAAAAGGGGTAAACCCTGATATAATTTGTTTTGTAGATAACTGTTACGGCGAATTTACGGATAAGTCGGAACCGACCGATGTTGGCGCAGATATTATTGCAGGAAGCTTAATTAAAAATCCGGGCGGGGGAATTGTTGAAGCGGGCGGCTATATTGCGGGCAAAAAAAGGTTGGTTGAGCTTTGTGCAAGGCGCTTAACCTCCCCCGGCATAGGGCGGGAAGGGGGCGCAATGTTCAACAGCACAAGAACCATGCTCCAAGGCTTTTTTATGGCTCCCTCCGTTGTAATTCAAGCCTTAAAAGGCGCTGTCCTTGCCGCCAAAGTTTTTGAAGACACAGGCTTTATTACTCATCCTAAATCAAATGAAAAAAGAGTAGACTTAATTCAAACTGTTAAGTTTAATTCAAGTAAGGAGCAAGAAACTTTTTGCAGGGTTTTACAAAAATATTCGCCTGTTGAAAGTTATCTTACTCCTGTTCCGGACACTGTTCCGGGGTATGATTGCAAGCTTATTATGGCGGGGGGCAGCTTTATTGAAGGCTCAACGATTGAACTGTCGGCAGACGGGCCCATTCGTCCTCCTTACGCTATTTATATGCAGGGCGGGCTTAGTTATTACCATGTTAAACTTGCGCTTATCGGGATAATAGACGAGCTATTGCAGGATAAAATCTCTTTAACCCGCAATTAAAACTTGCATTTTTTAGTTTTACAATAATAGTAGATTAAATTTTAAATTAAAAGGCGATAAATTATCTGTCGCCTTTTAAAATATATACTTTTCACCATAAATATTACCCATTATGGTAATTTATAATTTTTGAATTTTGGTGTTAAATTTTAGTATGAAAAACGAAATAAAATTATCAAAAGATGAATGCGAAGTGATAGTAGGTTTGTACGGTGAATTTGATCCGGAGCAGATGATTAAGTGGCTTGATATATCGGAAGATAATCAAACCGAAGAAAATATTAATAATATAATATCATCGCTTTTGGAAAAGTTCGGTGTCAATCTGAAAACCCAAGTAATTGCGGAAGTAACTTCAAAATGCCCTAAACTTTGGGAAGCTCCCTCCTTAAAACTTGCTGCGGAGAAGCTTTTCAAAATTTATGGTTGAGATAGCCTTTTTAATGTATAATAATACTGATGGCGAATAAATTCAAATTCAGTTTATCTACTCAAAACAAACTTATTGTTATCGGGCTAATAGTTTCAACCGTGATAATTATGGCGGTTTCTTACTTTGCAATCGATAAAATAAGAGAAAAACTGTATGAGAATTACGCAAATTCTGGGCAGCTTTTAGGAAGAACTCTTGCCATACAAAGCTATGAGATAATGAAAAACTCATCCTCCGCTTCCAAAAGGAATCTTTTTAAATATCACACAAAGCTTGTTTTGGACGGAAATTCGGACATCTCTTACATAACCCACAAAGACGCTTCGGGAAAAGTTATCTATTCGAGTGCTGAAGATTTTAAAACAAGAAAGAGCGGCACCAAGACAACTCTTTCAACTCCCGTTCTTGACGAAAAAGGGCGAATAAAGGGATATGTCGAAATCGGGCTTAACGCTAACCTTGCAAAATCAATATCAAGCACAACCAAAAATTCCATGCTTGTCGTGTTTGCTATGATGTGGCTTATCTATACGATTGTTATCGTGTTGAATACCATTTTAATAAGGCGCGAACTCGGAATTTTAAGGCAGGGAGTTAAAGAAATTTCAAGCGGAAATTTCGGCACAACGCTCGAAGATGAAAAAGCGTCCGGAGAGGTTAAAGAGCTTTTCTGCGCCTTTAACGACATGAGCCAAAGGCTTCATATATATGAAGAACAAAATATCGACCAATTGACATTTGAGAGGAATAAATTCGAGTCGGTTTTAATGGGGATAGCAAACGGGGTTGTCGTCTGCGACAGTTTTGACGAGATTGTTCTTGTGAACCCAAGCGCCCAAAAACTTTTAAATAAAACCGTTTTAAACACATCCATTCTTGAATTTGCCGATTCAAATGGGTCTAAATGTTTCAAATCAGGAATTGAAAAGTTTAAACAAACTCCGGTTGATGAAGCCGAAAATAAACCTCTTTCTTTTTCCGTTACCCTTGATAATAAAGTTGTTAAAGCCGTTGTATCTTCAATGTATTCAAATGTCCATGATTATCTCGGATATATTGTAATTTTAATCGACATCACGAAAGAAGCCGAAGTAGACAAATTAAAAAGCGACTTTATATCAAACGTATCCCATGAATTAAGAACCCCCGTTACCATTTTAAGAAGTTATGCAGACACTCTTTATAATTTTGGCGAGGATTTTAAATTCGAAGAACAAAAAGAGTTTATAGGGATTATAAACGATGAAATTATTCATTTGAACAGAATGGTGAATGATATTTTGGATTTTTCAAAAATTGAAGCCGAAAAAACTCCCGAGAAACAAATTTCGGATATTTCAGCCACAATTGAGCGGACGCTTGTCGGGCTTAAGGTTTTGGCGGATGAAAAGAACATGACAATTTATCTTACAAAACAGGATGAACTTCCTAAAATTCCTTATAACGAAGAAGGAATCGAAAGAGTTATAAATAACCTTGTGGTAAATGCGATTAAATATTCGCCCGAAAACTCCAAAATTGATATAATAGTCGGACTGACAGAGGATAATAACTATGTTAAAGTAAGTGTAAAAGACGAAGGGATAGGAATCGCAGAAGATGTCTTAGACCGTGTTTTTGACCGTTTTTACCGTGCCGAAAATACAACTCACACTATTAAGGGCACAGGGCTTGGGCTTCATCTTGTTAAAACGGCGATTGAAAAACAGCATTTTGGGCGTGTTTTTGTACAATCTAAATTGGGGGAAGGCTCAACCTTTAGCTTTATTTTACCGGTGAGCGAAGATGTCATAAAAAATCAAAATAAAAAAGCAGGCTATAAGCCGAATTCTGTTTAAGGTAATCATCTGTCTAATGCGTTTCTCTTATGCAATCTTTTAAGGGCGGAAAGTACAATCCTTCTTGCAAATTAGAACTTGCACCCAACCGGGGTTTACCTTGCCCCTTAAGTCGCCTTAAGGGCGGTGAGCTTTTACCTCGCCGTTGCACCTGTACAAAATTTGTAGTATATTTTCTGTGGCACTTTCCTCACGCTCGCACGCACTTGGCTTTCCCAAGCGGTTCTGTACTTAGGGTGTTCGGACTTTCCTCACAAAAAACGAGTTTTTGCGCGATTACCCGCCTGCTTTATCAATAATTATATAATAAAATTATTTTTATAACATTTTTAGTATACATTTTATAAAAAAGTGAAACATTAAAAGCGTTTGCCTTTAAAATTATGCAAAAATAAGACAGGCTATTTAATTTTCTTCCAGAAGCTCATCTATGATTTTTCTTGCATCGCCAATAATTCCGATATCGGAATAATTAAACACGGGCGCATTTTTATCCGTATTTACCGCAATAATTTTCTTTGCATTTTCCATTCCCATAATATGATGAATTGCCCCCGAAATGCCAAAGGCAACGTATATCTCAGGCGTAACGCAAAGTCCGGTTTGCCCGATTTGAAGCTCTTTTTCAATAAAGCCTTTATCGGCTGCTTTTCTTGTTCCGCCGACTTTTGCGCCGTATTTTCCGGCTAATAGCTTTAATTTGTCAAAATATTCTTTATTTTTAAGCCCCATTCCGCCCGCAAAAATTATTTTTGCGTTTTGAATATTGTAAAAACTGTTTTTATTATCTTTTTCAAACTCTAAAATCTCTGTTTTGAAGTTTTTATTAACATTAAAATCGTACTCTGTAACTTCAATGGGCTTGTTTTCGGAGGTTTCCCCCGTATTTTTTAATGATTTTTCAAAGCTCATGGCGCAATTATCCGTTTTATTAAAAGGCGTAAAATCTTTTTTCTTAAAGATGTTTTGCCTGATTGTTGCCATTTGGGGTTTTGTTTTGCATAAAACAGACGCCATTAATTTCCCTCCAAATGTCGGACGGGTCGAGATAAGTTTATTATCAACAATATCTATTTTGGTACAATCTGCCGTCAGCCCCGTATTTAAAGACGACGCAACAACGGGGGCGATTTCACGTCCTTCGGTGGTAGACGTCAAAATGAAAATATCCGGATTGGTTTTTTTAATAAGTTCAATTATATGATACGGGTGATTTCTTTTATCATAGTGTTCGGCTTTCGTTTTTAAAATATAGAGCCTGTCTGCCCCGTATTTTTTTAAATTGTTTTTATGTTCTTCTTTTAGCTCAAACCCTAAATGAGAAACAATTACGCCCGATATCATAAACCCGTTTGAAATTTCTTTCGCCTGTGAAATCAAATCGTATGAAAAGCTGCAAATATCATTATTTTCAAGTTGAATATATACTAAAATCCCGCTCATATTATTTCTTTCATAATGTCTTTTGAATCTATAAATTTTACATCTCTCTTATTTTGAGGTTTAAAAGCTTTTGAAACATAAGTCAAAGAGCCCTTTATTCCGATTTCATCACAATGTGCAAGAATGTCTTTTGAGTTTAAAACTTTTATTTTAATATCCTGTGCCCTTATATAATCATAGGCTTTTGGGGTGTAAATTTCCCCTTTAAAATCCGAAATAGAAACCAAAAGCGGAAATTCCCCCTTAATTTTATACCGCCCGTTTTCTTTAGCAGACGTTACGATAATTTTTTTTTCATCAACATAATCAATCCGGCTTACATATCCTATTGACGGGATATTAAGTAAATTCGCCAGCGAATAGGGAGTTTGCGCTGTGTCGCCGTCTGTTGCAAATTGCCCCGTTATAATTAAGTCAAAATCTTTTATAACGTTTTTTATTGCGCAAAAGAGAGTTTTTGCGGTTGCAAGAGTGTCTGCACCGGAAAATTTTTTATCCGATAATAAATATGCCTCATCACATCCCATAGAAAGCCCGTATCTAAGAGATTTTTCGGCGTTCTTCGGCCCCATTGTAACCAGCGTTACTGTTCCGCCTGCATCCTCTTTTATTCTCCTTGCGGTTTGTATTCCTAAATAATCGTAAGGGTTTAAAACCGATATAACCCCTTCCCTTATGATATTATTGTCTTTTGACCATTTAACATCGTTGGTATCGGGGATTTGTTTTATACAGACTATTATTTTCATATTTTCAGTTTATACCATATTTAATCACCGGTAAAGAAATGTAACAACATGTCAATTATTCTTTACGTATATACTTTATATCTATATAGGGGTAAACACAGATAAATTCATGATTTCAGGTAATTATAACAATTTCAATAGCCAATCTTGGTCCCCCTCTTATGGGGCTGTTAAAGATATTGTACCTGAACAAATAGGAGAAAAATTACCCGAATCGGTTCAAAATATTGACGCTAAAGAAATTGCCTCCTCCAACGGCGCTATATCCACCGTTGAAGGCGCAAACAAACAGAGTTTAATTGCAACATTGCCCATATATGGAGCTTTTGTGGGTTTAAGGACCCTGAACGATACAATAGGTTCTAAGTTTTCATTTTCGGGCGAATATGAAAAATCCGTCCTCGGCAAAATCGGAAAATTTGGCGATAAGATTTCTGAAAAATTTTTACAAATCGTGCCGGACAGTTTTGAAAATAAAGTTAAAAGCGGAGTAAAAAACGTAAAAACCTTTGTTCAAAATCATTCCGCTTTTGTAAGGTCTATTTCTACCCCTCTAAAACTTGAAAATTCAACCGCACAATCTGAGGCAAACGGTTTGTTCGGGCGTGCGATGTATGACAATGCGGAACTTTTTGAGAAAGGGTTTAAGGGGGATGTTAAAGCTCTCTTTAGGGGAAAAGGAACAAGCAGTTTTTGGAACCTTTTAAAATCAAAAGGCATTGAAACGGCTGACAATAAAGACGCGCTTAAAATCGTTACCGAAACTTTTCGGGATATTGCGCAAAAACCCGTTAAAGACGTAAAAGTCCAACAGTATGTTGACGATATCGTTAACGCCCTTTCAAAATCAAACGAATCTGCAGTTATTTCAAAATGGGGGAAAGTTAACGTTTCTAAAATCCCCGTCTTGGGCAAGTTACTTGAGTTAAATGTTCCCATGAGCGAAATTTCAAACAAATTGAAAGTTTCCGCCGGAGCAGGCGGCGCAACCGTTATCGGCAAGGGCATGACAAGCAGCTTCGCAAAAATTTACGAGGGATTAACCTCAAACTTTATCGGCGGAAAATTGGCGCCCGCCATGCAGGCATATTTCCTTGCTTCTGCCGCAGTTATGGCTAAAGACGCCCCCGAAGGGCAGAAACTTGCAACTTTTATGAATGAAGAGGCGGCAGCCGTTGCAACTTTATTTACAATGCCCCTTGCAACGAAGCTTATGACAAGTATAGGCGGTTCGCTAAAATATGTAGGAATGGGCAAAACTGTTGAAGAACAGGCTAAAAACGTTGATAAATTCAGAGGGCTTGTTAAATCATTGAATGAAAAAGTTGCGGCAGGTTCAATAACAAGAGGGGAATATGCCGACGCTGTTAAAGAAATTAAAACCGTTTTGAAAGGAGATACTAAATTTTGGCAAAAGCCCGCTAAATTTTTAGGCAAAATTATCGGCGCAAACTATAAAGCAGAAACAATTATGCCCTATATAGACAACAACATTCCATCCGATATGGGCAAGTTAAAGACAGTAGGCGTAAGCGTTTTAAATAAAATTAAAACGCTGGGATATAAGCTTAAAACTTCAGGTGCTAATCCGGCGGGCATTTTGAGATTTGCTATTGTAATGTTTGTTTTATCTCCGATAATTACAAAACCGATTCAAAAGGTTGTAAATAAAATTTTCGGCGAACCCTATGATCCGGAAAAAGCAAAAGAAGAAGCAAAAAAGCTTGAAGAAAGCAAGTCAAAAGGAAACAATCCGTTTTTAAATATGTCGGATGATGAATTTAAAGATTTAATTTCTAAAAATCAAGACACATTGTCAAAAATTCAAAACGACCCTGAACTTATGAAAGAAATTCAGGCAAACCCTCAAAAACTTTACGATATTTTAAAAGAAGGGGCAGAACAAAAAACGCAGGGTCCAATTCAAAGCCAGCTGTTGAAAAAATATATCAATAATTCAAACACATTGCAAAATAACGCACAATCTGTCGAGCCAAAAGAAAGCCCCGCTCCCGAAAGCGCTCAGGCTCCCCTTTCCGTTCAGCCCCAATCAGCCAACGGGAAAGAACAGAACCCCTCAAGATATATTCCTTCTTCCGCCCCTGTTGATTTATCCGCCCAACAAGCACAAGAAGCCGAACAGGCGCAGGCGCTTTTTGCAAGAATGGACGCAACTATAGCTAAATACGGCAGACAATAAAATCCCCGTTTGAAACAAACGGGGCAGCTAATTTATACGCTCTGATTGAGCTCATAATTTAACACGTCCTCAACGGGAGGCTTTCTTAGAAGCTGAATAGCTTCATTTGCATTCTCCTTAACATTTTCATTGGGGCTAAGCTCGGCAACAATGTCCAAGAGATCTTTTGTGCCGTTTATAACCCTTAAAAAGTCGCCTTCGTGATTAATTAACTCTTTTGCTTTGAGCTCGTCCATTATATTTTTCCATTCGCTCAATGCTTCATCTCTGTCTGAGGGAGCTTCGGCAAATCTTACAATATAAGGAACAAGATTTGTGCTCATCAGAGTGGTTTCTTCTTCGCTTTTCATCCCGAGAGCGATTTCTTTGTCGTCAATTTCTTTTACAAGCCCCTTAATCTGATTCAAACTGTCGTTTAAATGTTCAAGCCCGCCGCCAAATTCCATCTTGGGGTTTTCGTCTTTAGTGTCTGCAAATGTTCCAAAGAGCGCAATTAAATCAGACGGGCTTTTATCTTCAAGATATTCGGGTTCGCTTAAAAGTTCGGTCATTAAAATTTCGTTTATTCCATATACGCTTTTTGCAATTTCGCCTTTTTCGGTTCTTTCAAGTTTTCCTTCTTCATTATCTTGGATATAGCCGTAATCTTTAAGCAATTTGACTTTATTATCGGTCATATGATTCATCCAATCTTTTTTAGCACCCGATTGAGCAGCGCTTAAAGTTTTTCCGATTGCTTCCTTTTGACTGTTTAACATTCTGTCTGACAAGCAGGAAGCGTATGAGGGCTTTTCTTGGCTCAATATGGAAGTGTCTTTTGAGCTTGTTAAATCTGTGTAAAGGTCAAAGTCCTCTTGGTTTTTTGGAATAACGATAACATTTCCTATGTCGTCTTTTCCTCTTCTTCCGGCTCTGCCTGCACCCTGTTTAAAACTTGAAGTTGAAATATCTACAACATTTTGTCCGTCAAATTTATCCATTTGAGTAAACACCGTTGTTTTAAACGGCATATTAATACCCGCAATTAAAGTTTCCGTTGCAAAGCAGGCTTTAACCAGCCCCTGTCTTGCTAAATTTTCAACTAGGCTTTTATATGCGGGTAATTTCCCCGCATGGTGAACGGCATAACCTTTCATTAAACCCTGAAAGGTCTGTTCGTCAAAATCTGCCCCTAGGAAAACCCCCTTATCCTGAGCTTTTTTAACTTCGTCATATACTCTTTTTGACTGTTCTTCCGTCAAAAGGCTTTTCCCCGATTTTGCCTGACGTGCAAATTCTTCTTCGCACTTTCTTTTTGAGAAAATATAAATTAAAGCGGGATCCATTTTTTTGTTGTGAATTAAATTAATCACATTCCCCATTTTTACTTTGGGGTCAAATTCGCCATGCAAGTTTTCTCTGTATTGGGTTAAGCTGTCATCGGAGAGAATCAGGGCAATTGATTCCGCTTTTTCGTTTGACATCCCTTTTAATTTTAGAGCGTCAGAGAGAACATTTGTGCTGAGGGTGTTTGCTTTTGGGTTTAAATCTTTTAATTTATCTATAACATCTTCTGTTTCTTCAACATTAAAAGTTTCTTTTAATTCCTCTAAAACGGCTTTTTGACGGTCCGATTGCGCGCTGTCTTGTTCGAGCTTCTTTAAGTTTATTCTTTGGTCTTTAATGTTTTCTAAAGCGTATGTACCGTTTTGCGAAGTTAAAACAAATTCTTTTAAGGGTACATGCCTTTCCGATTCGGGTACATTCACAAGGTGGGTTTTAATTTCCGGATTAATTTTTCCTATCCAGTTGCCGATTTCTTCCGAGTTTGAGGCAGTTGCAGACAGCATGAGCTGTTTCATGTGTTTTGGGGTGTACATAACGGATTCTTCCCAAATTGTTCCTCTCGCGCTATCTCCGAGGTAATGAAATTCATCATAAATGACCCCGTCATAGTCTTTATATTTTTCATAAGCGCCCTTTTCGTCCGAACCTAAAAGGGAGTTTTTATAAATTTCGGTTGTCATAACAACAAGGGGTGCATCCGGATTAATGCTTGTGTCGCCGGTTAATAAGCCCACATTTTTTGTATCAATAAGATTCCCGTTTTCATCGTAATTGCCGAAAAGTTTTGCAAAATCGGAATATTTTTCGTTGCTCAAAGCTTTTAAGGGGGATAAGTAAATTATTTTTTTGCCGTCATCAAGAGATTTTTTAATTACATGCTCTGCAATCAAGGTTTTTCCCGTTCCCGTGGGGGCGGAAACTATGGTTGTATTACCTGAGTTATAACTGTCTATCGCTTCTTTTTGATATCTGTCCAATGTGAATTTGCCATGGGTTTCTTCAAACGGAGCGGGTTTAATTTCCTCCGGTTCGGGCACATTCAAACTTAAAATACGGTCCATATCAAGAGGAACGGTTCTTGCGGGGGTTTGTCCGTTAATCAACGCCTTGTTGTAATAACCGTTAGGGTCGGTTGCCAAAGGATTATTTTTCGGGTGGCGTTTCGCAAGCCTTTGAGCTTTTTGCTCGGGCGTTTTCTTTTTGCGTCCGAATGAAACTTCATTTGTTGTAAAACCTTGTCCGATGGCAAAAATCTGCATAAAATATCCCTTTCAATTTCAATACTGTTTTAAATCACGTAAACAAAATATTTTGCAGAATTTATATCATGAAAAAAAATAACTTAACAAAAATTTATATTTTTTAAGCTTGTTTGTAATGCTTCAATAATATCATCGGCGCTTGATACTTCTTTTATATTATATTTTTCTTTGTTTTGCCTAAACCAAGTTAATTGTCTTTTTGCAAAATTTCTTGTGTGCTGTTTAATTTTTTCCACCGCTTCATCAAAAGATTTATAAATATTATCTTTAAGGTCAAAAAACTCTCTGTAGCCTATCGTATCATATAAAACATTAATTCTGCCGTAAAGAGCCGCATTTTTTTGCCATTCTGCATAAAGCCCGTCTTTAATCATATTTAAAGTACGCATGTTTATTTTTTCATAAAGTTCTTCTCTTTGTATGGGGGGCATGAACCAAACAGAATCATATTTTTCATTTTTCTTTCTTTTATATTCGCTTACTTTTTTGCCTGTAATTTCAATTAATTCGAGCGAGCGAATAACTTTATCCCTGTTATTTTTATGGATTAATTCCGCCCTTTTTTCATCTTTTGATTTTAAAAGGTTGTAAAGCTCGTCATTTGTATAATTTTCCATTTTTTTTCTAAATTCTTCATTTTTTGACGCTTCAATGAGTTCAAAACCGTCAAACAGCGTTTTAATATAAAACCAAGTCCCCCCTTGAATAATTACGGGAGATGAGGAATTGTCAATAATATTTTTGGCGTCGCGGTAAAAGTCCCCTGCAGAATAAAGCCCTTCATCCGGGCTTTTTATATCAATTAAATGGTGAACAACTCCCTCTTTTTCGCTTTTCTTAGGTTTTGCGCTCACAATATCAAGGTTTTTATATACGATTCTTGAATCGGCGCATATAATTTCCGCTCCGATTTTTTTAGCTAAATTAATTGACAGTTTCGTTTTGCCCGAGGCTGTTGCGCCCGTTATTACTATTATTTTTGAATTTTTCTTCATACACGTTAAATATTAACACAACCGCATAAGCTATGAAATACACCCTTAAAACAAGAGCAATAAAGGCAACCGGTAAAGATACAACCGCAACGGCTTCGATAAAGATTAGAAATATGTGAATAAAAATCAGGTTCAAAAACACATAAATTGTTGTGGCGGGGTGTTTTATAAAAGATAAAACACCTTCTTTAAGCCCGATGAAAGGATTTTTATTGTTTTGAAAATATTGCGAAGGGAGCCACCAGATGGTCAAAAGAGAATATACTATAAAGCTTATATATATAAACACGCTTCTTTTAAAAATCATTATAAGGGTCGGCTTAGGGATTGTAGAGATAAAATTTGAAAACGCTTCCTGATTGTTTGAAACATCGCTCATTTGGCTTAAAATCCCGATTGGGCTTCCAAACAGTTTATCTGCACAGTATAGAAGCGCACTGCCTATTAAAAACGTCAATAGCATATAAAAAATTAAAGAAAACATAAATGAAGGAATGGAGCCGAAAAATTCTTTTTTAAAGAGGCTGTATCGTGCAACGGCTTCTTCTCCTTTTGCGTTTTTTTGGTTTACTATTGTTTTAACCATGCCAAGCCACCCTGAGAAAAAAACCGCAGTTAAAAGAGCAAACAGCCCCGCCGGAATAAAGAAGGCATATCCCCGATTTAGCGCATAGTATGCCATATAAGGGGCTAAATTTATTGCAATTATAAGATATATTACAAGAATTAAAACCAAGTGCGGATTTTTCCCAAGCATTACAAAAGAAGTTTTAAAATATTCGCCCATATTATCCTCATTTTCCAAAATATAATATTTATAATATAATTATAAAGCTTATTTATTAACAAGGCATAAAATGTTAAGATTTTCAAAAGAACATAATTTAAAAGGCGCTTTAATTTGTGCGGAAGGAATTGACGGTTCGGGCAAAAGTACGCAAATTGATTTATTGTACAACTGGCTAAAGCAAAAAAATGCCGATGTAATTTTAACAAGGTGGAATTCCTCCGATTTAATTTCAAACACCACAAAAAAAGCAAAGAAAAAAAACCTTCTCTCGCCGAGAACTTTTTCTCTGCTTCATGCGGTTGATTTTGCGGACCGTCTTGAAAAAATTATTATTCCTGCCATGAAAGCCGGGTTTATAGTTTTGGCGGACAGATACGTTTATACGGCATTTGCAAGAGATGTGGCAAGAGAAGTTGATTCAAAGTGGGTAAGAAATATGTACTCTTTTGCCATAAAACCCGATTTAACGGTTTATTTTGATGTTACGGCAAAGGTTTCGCTTGAGAGATTATGTTCTGCAAGACAGCCTAAATACTATGAAGCGGGCATGGATTTAAAACTTTCAAATAACCCTTATAAAAGTTATGTCCTGTTTCAAAACAGAGTTATTGAAGAGTATAAAAATATGATTGATGAATTCGGTCTTGTTAAAATTGACGCTAACGACTCAATTCACACCAAACAGCTTTATTTAAGAGAGCTTGTAGTTAAAACTTTAGCTAAAAAGGGGATTAAAATTTAATGTATCAAAAACACGGCTATGGCGGGCTTTTAATTGTTATTGAGGGTACGGACGGAGTTGGTAAATCTACGCAGGTTAATATGCTGAAAAATTACGTAGAAAACAGGTGTTGGGGATGTATGTCAAGCGAATGGAAAACCTCAAGGCTGATTTCAAACGTAATTAACGATGCAAAAGACAGAAACCTTCTAAACACAACAACATTTTCTCTTTTATATGCGGCAGATTACGCAGACCGCCTTGAAAACAATATAATTCCCGCTCTTAAAGCCGGTTTTGTCGTTATTTTGGACAGATACGTGTACACCGCATACGTCAGAGATTCTGTCAGGGGGCATGATATAAAATGGGTTAAAAAGCTGTATGATTACGCCCCTGAGCCGGATTTGGTTTTTTATCTTGATGTGTCGGTTGATGTTTTATTAAAAAGAATAATAGGCTCAACCGGTCTTGATTATTACGAATCGGGGCGTGATATAGGGCTTTCCGTCGATATATACAACAGTTTTGAAATTTATCAAAAAAGATGTATCGCAGAATATAAAAAGCTTCAAAAAGAGTATAATTTTATAAATATAAACGGCGAACTTTCAAAGGAAGAAATCCATAAAATTATAGTTTCAAAAGTTCAAGAAGTTCTTGATTTAAATATTGTAAAGTAATGTAAATATATTTTTAAAGTATCAAAAAATAATATTTACGGTTTTTAATTTTTTGCGTGATTTTTAAATTTATCCCCAATTTTTATTTTCATATATTTTGTGTTGTTAAAATTTAAAAGAAAGGTGTACTCCCGTTATGCTCAAACGCATTGAAATGGCAAAATTGTCGCCTTCGAGCTGCGATTTTGCGTCTAAAAATGAAACTAACCGTGTACAAAACAATTTTACGATTCCTGCCCCCTTTGAAAGTAACGTCTGTGCGGACAGGCTTGCCGAAGCATATATCGGATATAACAAAATAGATATGGCGTCTACCGTCCCTTTTGCAAGAAATAACGGGTTATATTATGCAATCAATCAGGCAGATAAAAAAATTGTTACATGCAAAGATATTGAAAAAGGAAGAGCAGGCGAAGAGGTCGGCTCAAGAGTGGATGTTAATCAGGTTTTATCAAAAGTTAAAGATAATTTAGCCCAAAATGACGCACCGGAAGTTTTAATTGAGATTTCAAACGAAAAAGATTCAAATAAAAATATAATAAAAGTAACAGACGCTAAAACTTCGGTTAAAAAGCAAAAAGACGGCACATATCAATTTAAAATGGATGTACGCCCCGCAAAACACCCGCTGGAAGAGGATAATAATAAAATCCCATCTTCTCAAATTTTAAGTTTTGAGCTTCTTCCCGCTTCTTATAAAACAGGCGCTGACGGGCAGGATTATTTGGAAGGAACTGCGCAGGGCGCATACGTTTTAAATACAAAAGGAAAATTAACGGCAGTAGTTGAAGATTTTGACAATGTCCTTTTAACAAATAACGGTTCAATCGAGAAAAAATCCGGCCCCGCTTTAAGAGTTGAAGTTAAAAAAGGTGAAAACGATTCATACCCCCCTTTTGAAATTACAAATATCCCCGTTGTATCCAATAAAAAAGGGGGAAGCAAGGGGGGCGGAACCGAGCTTGTAATCGGCTTAGAACAGGGAAGGTTCGTTGAAGAAATTATTGACTCGATTTCAACCTTTGAGAAAAAAGTCAAAGAGGGAGAAATTGTTTTAGATGAATTTGTACCCGCTCAAAATGCTAAAAACATACAAATAGCCATGCTTGCCGGAGGGTTTGGTTCAAGGGCGGAATACACAAACGCTTCGTCAAGCAAAATTTTTCACGGGGTTGAAAACGGTTCTAACTTAACAAAAGGGTGTTTTAGAACAGCGACAGGCTTAACCCCTATGGAAACAACTTTCGTTTCTCTTCATAAAGCCGGACTTTTAGACTGTTCAAAAGAAAACTTAAAAATAGGCGAAAACATTAAATTTTATTTGAATGACTCAAATGTAAACGGCGGAAACGGCGGATTCAGCATGGATATGTATAACACAATGAAAAGAGAAGGGGAAGAAGCGCTTCTGATTTTGCCCAATGACGCCATGTCGAGAATCCCTAACGCACTGTCTGAAGTTTCTTCTTTAATTAACAGCAAAAAAGCGGCGGTTGTTATGGTTGCAAAGGAAGTGGATAAAGAAGATGCGAGAGGGTCTTTAGGGATTATGAAAATTGATGATGAAGGAAAAATTATAGCATTTGCCGAAAAACCCAAAGTCTTTGAAGAAGGATATGTTGACTCAAACGGCAAGTGTTTTGCAAATACTTTCCAATTTGCCGTAAGCAAAGAAGCACTCTGTGCGCTTGAAATTTTAGATAAATATCTTCCTTCAAATAACTCCGGAAAAGAGCCCAGAGACTGGTCAAAAACCTTTACTCCCATTTTAATGTCGTTAACTCAAAATGATGATATTAAAGAAGCCAAAAAAGGGGTTGAAAAAATAACTAAAAATGAAGTTCCCCTGAATGTTATAAAAGAAGCAAAAGAAATTTTAAAAGATCAAAAAATTTACGCCGTTAAAACCTCGGAACCTTGGGCAGATTGCGGAACGCTCGACGCTTTGTATGATACCGTAATGCAGATAGCAAAAGGCGATTTTGCTTTAGAAGATTTTGAAAGAAAGCATGTTATCGATTCCGTTAACGAAAAAACAGGGCTTATAGCTTCCACCCCTGAACAAAAATCGGAAATTGAAAGCAGATATAACATAAAAGGGCATGTTATGGCTGTTCCTTCCGCAGAGCCCGTTATAGAAGATGTAGCTGCTAAATACAAAAATGCAATAACAAGATACTCTGATGTTAATTAAATAAAAAGGGCTTGAAGCCCTTTTTATTTAAAGATTTGCTTAATTTTTTTTAAATTAACCCTATTCTCCGATTGTTTTTTATAAAAAAAATATTAAACATAAAAACATAGGTGGTTTATGGGCGAATGTATAAAAAATTTGTATGAAATTCTTGAAATTTCAAAAGACGCATCGTTTGATGTTATAAAAAGCTCTTATAAAAGGCTTGTCAGGATATATCATCCCGATATTAACAAAAGTTTTGACGCTGAGATTAAATTTAAGCTTTTAAATAACGCTTATGAAATTCTCTCTGACCCTAAAAAAAGAAAAAACTACGATTCTGTTTTAAACGCTTTGCATGAAAAGGACAAAAAGAATGAAATTAAACCTGATGTGCAAGATATTATAAAAACAGTTAAAATAACGGAAGCGGAAGCCGTCTTTGGGGCAGAGAGAACTGTTAACATTTTAAACACGACAAAATGTCCGAAATGTTTGGGCAAAAAATTTTTAAACGGCGCTCTTTGTGTTTTTTGCGGGGGCAAGGGCGAAAAAAAAGAACACAAAAAAATTAATGTTAAAATTGATAAAGGGGTTAAAAACGGGGATTTAATCTTTGTTTGCAAGGCGAATTCAAACGAGATTGCCCCGAAAAATCTTTTTTTAAAAATTGAAATTGAACCTGTTAAAAAAATGTATTTTGAAGGAAAAGACATAATTGTTCAGGTTGAAATCCCTTTATATGACGCAATTTTAGGCATACGAAAAGAAATTAATATAGAAAATGCGGGGCTTATAGATTTGGATATTCCTCCGTTAATTCATCCGAACACACGAATCAGATTGGATATAAAAAGTATGGCCGGCGAAAATTACTATGCACAAATTGAAGTAATTTTCCCCGATTTTATTTCAAATGAAGAAAAAAGTTTGTATTATAGAATAAAACAAATAAATTCTTAAAAAAAGGTAACTTATGAAAGCTAAGATAAAAGAAATCTTTGAATCCATTCAGGGAGAAGGGCTTCTTGTCGGGGAAAAGGAAGTGTTTGTAAGATTTTCAGGGTGCAACCTAAATTGCGCATACTGCGACACGAACCACACGGACGGTTTGGCAGAATTAAGCGAAGAAGAACTTTTTGACAAAATAAAAAAATATGATTCGAAAACATTAAGTTTAACCGGCGGAGAACCTTTATTAAACGCACTTTTTATAAAATCGTTTTTAAAAAAGTATAAAAAACATCTGAAAAAAGAAATTTACCTTGAAACAAACGGAACCTTATTTGAAGAGCTAAGAGAGGTTATTGATTATGTTGATTTAGTCGGAATGGATATTAAAATTGAATCTGCGGCAAAAGAAACCAACCGTTTTGAAGAGAACGAAAGGTTTCTTCAAGAGTGTTTCCAAAAGGCGTTTTTAAAGGTTGTTTTTACATCCGATATCACAAACGACGAGATATTTTCCGTTCTGAAAATGGCAATAAAATTTCAAGCTCCGATTATTTTACAGCCGAAATCTCCGATAGACACTTCAACCCCCTTCCTTGAAATTTATAATAAATTTTGGGAATGTTATAAAAACGTTCGGATGATTCCCCAAACACACACCTTTTTAAAGATATCTTAAATTTCAAGTTTCGGTATGGAATTTAGAAGGGTTTTTGTATAGGAAGTTTTCGGGCAGCTAAAAACCGTGCCGACGTCCCCTTCTTCTTCGATTTTCCCCCTGTTCATTATTA
>CAYUWO010000003.1:49503-59243 GCA_964448535.1 uncultured Gammaproteobacteria bacterium
CGACATTTAAATCGTGCGAAATAAAAAGGTATGTCAGATTATATTTTTCTTTTAATTCAATCAAAAGGTTTATTATCTGCGCTTGTATACTCACATCAAGCGCAGATACGGGCTCGTCCGCTATTATAAATTCCGGTTTTAAAATTAAGGCTCTTGCGATGGCAATCCTTTGCCTTTGTCCGCCCGAGAATTCATGCGGATATCTTACAAGGTCGCTTTTACTTAGCCCGACAGCTTCCGCTGTTTCATAAACGGCTTCCTTATCTTTAATTTTAAATACGTTAAGAGGCTCATATAAAATATCTAAAATTTTCATTTTGGGGTTTAGGCTTGAATAAGGATTTTGAAAAATTATTCCGGTTGATTTTCTGAACGCTCTCGTTTCTTTTTTGTTAAATTCTGATATGTTACAGCCTTTATAAAAAATTTCTCCACGGGTGATATCGGTTAATTTTAAAATCATGTTTGAAAGGGTGCTTTTTCCACAGCCGGATTCGCCCACAAGCCCTTTTATCTCCCCTTGCCTTATATTAAAGCTCACTCCGGAAACTGCGCATGTTTCAATTACGTTTTTTGAAAATGCGTTTTCTTTTGATTGATACACCTTATAAACATTTTTAACTTCAACAAGGTTCATAAAAAAACATTACACCCCTTTTGATATTTTTTCAACTGACATCTTAACCGTTTTTTATGTTAAACTAAAATCCTTATGAAAAATAAAATCGCTTTTTGGGGTTATCCGCACCCTAAATTAATTGAAAAAACAAAAAATAAATACCCAAACGCCCTATGGCTAGATTTAGACGTTGATTTAGGCGCCCCTAAGAATTCAATTTTGCCCGAAAATTACTGTTCGATTATAAAAAATATTTATAATAATGCCCTGTTTTATAAAGACGATATAATTAAAATTCTTGCTCCCATAGGGCGGGATAAGTGCGATAGCGCTTTGTTTGCGGCAAAAATTCTCCAAAGTGAAGGTTTTATTGTTGAAACAAGTGTTTTTGAAGAGAAAACCTATAAAAAAACATCTTGCCCCATATCAACAAGCACCCTGCCTTTAAAAAGAAAAATTGAGCTTATAGCGGCAAATATCATTGAAAATAAAGATTATTCCCATCTTGAAAAATCAGCCCCGAGCGCGGGGTTTTGGGGGGTGCCCCCGAATGACTTATCAATTCTTGAGCTTTTTCCCGATTCTGCGCATGTTTTCGGGTGGACAAGGTGTGTTGAGGCTATGGCTCCTTATGATTTAGAGCTTGAGAGCTTTGTTCCGCCGGGTTTAAAAACGGTGTTTTTCGCCCAGACATTTTGCGCAAAAAATCAGCTTGCAAAATATTTAGCTTCGAAGCATAACGGGCTTTATATAGATATGGACGGACATTCGACAAATTCAACCCGTGCTAAAATAGAAGCTTTTTTGAGGTTAAGATAATGAAAGTTTATTTTTTAGACGCCGGCACAACCTACAGCAAAATTTTAGAAGTTAGTTTCGGCGTTAAAACAGAGATAACGGGCGGCGCAGACGTTCTCAAAAAATATTCCGTTATAAAAACATCGGATTTATCCGATTTGAACATAAATTTTGAAATTTCAACCGGACACTCAAGCGGCTTTATAAAGTCAAAAAAATACGAAAATGAAGCGGTTGCGCTTTCTTTCGGCGCTAAAAACATAACGGGGAACAACCCAGATTCGGTTATTTTGGATTTAGGTTCAAGAGATGCGAAATGGGTAAAATTCAAGTCGGGAAAATTTTTTGATATGGATTGGAACACAAATTGCGCAAGCTCAACGGGCGCAACAATAGAAATGCTCCTTAAATTTTATAATGTCGCTCCCTCCTCTCTTGTTTCGACTTCCGAAAAATACCCCGTTACATGCGGGGTATTCGGTCTTGAAAAAATTATGGACGATATTTCTGCAGGAATTGAGCCGAGGTTCGCAATTTCAAAATTTATAACAGGAGTTGCCTTTAATGCGTATAATTTTACAAAAAAACCCGATAAAATCTATCTTTCGGGCGGTTTTTGCGAAAATAAGTGTTTTGTCGATTCTCTGAAATATTTTACAAACGTTATTTTAACGGGTCGCTATCTTTTGGTTGACGGGCTCTTTAACATATACAAAGGGCAAATTTAAATATTTAAGCAGCATAAGCGTTCAGGGCAGCAAGCGAGTTTATTTTGTTTAACGCAGCAACATTATTCATATTTGCATACGAAGCAACAACCGCCTGATTTGCCGCAACAGGCGCAGGCGCAGCCAAAGAGGAGTTTTTATCTTTGATATCGTCCGCAACGGTTTTTAAAGAGCCGTCCTCTTTTATAATTTTAATTCTGTTATCATCTTTTACGGTTAACTCCCCCTTGTCGGGCATTTTATTGATGTAGTCGATTAAAAATTTATCTTTATCAAAGTTAAACGTTTTGTCAATTTCTTTATATGTCATTTTTTCCGGAACAAAAACAGGATACTCGGTTCCTTTTGCGACAAAACTGTCATAGCATGCGCTGTATACTTTATCCGTCGGGTTGTTTATGTCAATCGGGGTTTTATTCCCGTTTTTATCAACAAAATTTAATTCAAGCAGGTTTCCTTTTGTGTCTGCACTGTAACTCAACCCTGATGTGTGAAGAATTCCGGGTTCGCCGGTTTCATTTCCGTATGTTGCCTGAAGAGCGTCTTTAATTGCTCGGACAACTTCTTTTTCTGTCATTTTCTTAACAAGGAGAGTGTTTTTCAAGGGGGTTGATTCTTGAACATCTCTTTCTGTTAATTTACCGGATTTAGGAACTTTTCTTGTGTTTGAAGCGTTGATAAATGATATATCTGCGCCCGATTCGTTTTTAATGGCATCACACATTAAATTTGTCCAAGCGCAAGGAGTTTTCCTTCGGTTGACGGGAAGCGGGTCCGCAAATTTAATTCCGCCTATTTCGGGAGATTTTCCAAGCGCCGCATCTTTCAGGTAATCGAGAACGGGCGATTTATTTTGACTTGTTTGGATAAGGTTATTTTGGGCGCTTTTAATTACTCCCTGATTATCAAATTCAACATTTAAAACCCCTACATTTTTAGAATTTTCACCCGTTTGTAAAACTATAATAGGGTCATTATCCGCATTGCTAAACAAGTTTTGGTTTGCGCTCAGCCCTTTAACTTCAGTATGCGAATGTCCGCCCACAATAACGTCAACCCCGCGAAGCGCAGGCGCAATTTTCTTATCGTTGTCGTTTCCTATGTGTGAAACAAGAATAATTTTGTTTATCCCCTGTTCGGTTAATTTTTTTGCTTCTTCATTAACAATTTCAACTGATTTTTCAAAGGTTTCGGGTCTTACCCCCTGCATTTTCTTATCGTCCGCTCCGGTTACGGTTTCAAGGTCGAAAGGCAAAAGCCCGATAACCCCGTATTTATTCCCGTTTATTTCAAAAACGGCAGACTTTTGAACATTATTATAAAATTCGGAACCGGCGGGGGTTTTCGCATTTGCGGCTAAAAATTTCGTCGAATTCGGACGAAGAAATTTATAAAAAGTATTAATTGTTGAATCAAATTCATGGTTTCCGACCGCCGAGGCGTTTATCCCCATTCTTGACAAAAGCCCTACAACGAGGTTATTTTTATCGGCATTTCCGCCCGAGAAATTATCGCCGCCGGAAAGCTTAATGGGGTCAATTCCGTTTACTTTTGCTTCTTTATCGAACCAATCCGATGCGGCAACCATGCCTTTCATGTTATCTATGTTGCCATGCATATCGTTTATATAAAAAATCCCGAGCTTTGCGCCGTTTTCATCCCTTTTAACGGGCGCAGGAACATATTTTGGATAAGAAACATTATTAACAGAATTTATCATATCCGTTTAAAACTCCTAAATAAAAAATTTTGCCGTTTATGTAAATAAAATTTAACTAAATTTATTGCGCTATAAGGATGGAATGTTATATAATCTTGTTAAAATTTATCGGAGATACAAATGAAAAAAGATATTGATTGGGAAAATCTCGGCTTTGGCTATATTAAAACAGACTTTCGTTTTGTTTCAAATTATAAAAACGGAAGTTGGGACGAAGGAATTTTAACGGAAGATTCGAATGTCATTTTAAATGAATGCGCCGGTGTTCTTCAATATGCCCAAACATGCTTTGAGGGGCTTAAAGCTTATACAACGGTTGATAATAAAGTCGTATGTTTCCGAGTGGACCTTAACGCAAAGAGAATGGCGGATTCCTGCCGTTATCTTGAAATGCCCGCATATCCCGAAGAAAAATTTATTGAAGCCGTAATAAAAACGGTTAGCGCAAATATAGACTGTGTTCCTCCCTATAACACGGGTGCTTCTTTGTATATAAGACCTTATATGTTTGGCTCAAATGCGGTAATCGGGGTAAAGCCGGCTGATGAATATCAATTTAGAGTTTTTACAACCCCTGTCGGACCTTATTTTAAAGGAGGGGCGAAACCCATAGCAATAAGAGTTTCAGATTTTGACCGTGCGGCGCCTAACGGAACAGGGCACATTAAAGCGGGGCTTAATTATGCAATGAGCCTCCATGCAATTGTAGATGCGCATAATAAAGGTTTCAGCGAAAATATGTATCCCGATTCAAAAACAAGAACAAAAGTTGAGGAAACCGGCGGAGCGAACTTTATTTTTATAACAAAAGACAATAAAGTTGTTACTCCAAAATCAAATTCAATCCTTCCTTCAATTACAAGGCGTTCTTTAATGTATGTTGCAAAAGAGTATTTAGGGCTTGAAGTTGAAGAAAGAGAAATTTATTTAAAAGAATTAAAAGATTTTAAAGAATGCGCTCTTTGTGGCACAGCTGCCGTTTTATGCCCCGTGGGGAAAATTGACAACCATGGAGATGAAATAATTTTGCCTTCAGGCATGGAAAAAATGGGAGAGATAACGGAAAAACTTTATAATACCCTGACAGGTATCCAACTCGGTAAAATTAAAGCGCCTGACGGTTGGATAAAAGTTATACGATAATCCTCTTATTTATTTAAGGGAACTTTTTGCAGTTAGTTTTTTTGCTGTTAAAATTTTATTATGGAAAATAGTGAAAAATATCTGAATGCACTTGAATTTGACAAGGTAAAAGCCATTGTATCAAGATATGCAAAAACTCAAGGCGGAAAAGAAGAAGCCCTTAAAATGCCTCTTTACAATAAAAAAGAGGAAATTGAATTTCAAATTTTATTAACAACCGAAGCTAAAACCATTCTCGATACTGAGGGGGTTAACTCTTTTCCTATAGATTCCGTATATAACCCTGATAAAATAATGACTTCAAATTATCTTGGAAGGGAAGATATAATTAACCTTGCAAAAACCCTTATTTCTTCAAGAAAATTAAAAGGGTATTTATTAAAAAATAAAGATGCGCTTAACCTTAATCAGACATTTGGCGAAGCTCTTATTTCAAATAGGGAACTTGAAGATAAAATTAATTCTGTTTTTGATGAAAGCTGTAACATAAAACAAGACGCAACGCCCGAATTAAAAAGGCTTTTTTTCTCTCTAAACTCTGTTGAAGATAATTTAAAATCCGCTATAAATTCTCTTTTAAAAGATTCGGAGTTTACATCCCATCTTCAAGACACAATTTGCACAAGCCGCGGAGGGAGAACTGTTTTTCAGGTTAAGGCGGGAGATAAATCAAAAGTAAAAGGAATTGTCCATGATGTTTCCTCCTCTAATCAAACTTTTTTTATTGAACCTGAAATTTTAGTCAATATAAATAACAAAATAAGACAGATAGAATGCGAGATTGAAAGCGAAATTGAGAGAATTTTATCTTTGTTATCAAATGAATTTCACAAAATAAAAATTCCTCTCATCCTTGCTTTTAGGGCTATGGTCGAGATTGATATAATTTTTGCAAAAGCTCAATTTTCAATTTTAACGGGTTCAACTCCTCCCGTTTTATCGGATAAAAAAATAATAAAGCTCCACTCTATGTTCCATCCGCTTTTATCAAACAAAGAAAACCTTGTCAAGAATGATTTTTCAATAGGCGAAGACTATAAATCTCTTTTGATAACCGGTTCAAACACGGGCGGGAAAACAGTTGCGATGAAAACCATCGGGCTTATTGTTCTTATGATGAAGGCAGGAATGCACATAACGGCGTCATTCGGAGAAATTTTCCCGTTTAAAAACGTATACTCGGACATTGAAGAAAAACAGGATATAATTCAATCTTTATCTACTTTTGCGGCGCATATTAAAAATATATCCTATATAGTTGACCATGCGACAAAAGACGACCTTGTTTTGTTTGATGAATTAGGTGCAGGTACTGACCCGACCGAAGGAGCCGCCCTTGCAAGAGGAATATTGGAATATCTTTTAAATAAAGATATAATCACGATTTCGACGACACATCTCGGGGAATTAAAAATTTTGGAATATCATAACAGCCTTTTTAAAAACGCATCCGTTGAATTTGACAGGGATGAAATGCGCCCGTTGTACAAACTTGTAATCGGCTTGGCGGGAAGTTCCTACGCTGTCGATATTTCAAAAAGATACGGGCTTAAAGATGAAATCATTAATTTTTCAAAAGAAATCTTAAGTAAGAATTCAAATCAGGATGATGAAGTTTTCAGACAAATTCAACAAACAAGACAGGAAATTTTATCAAACGCAAAAAAAATCGAAGAAACAAAAAAAGAAACCGAACAAAAAGAAGAAAGGATAAATGAAAAATTAAAAGAAATAAACGAAAAAAAGAAAAAAAGCCTTGATTCTTTTAAGAAAAAATATCAATCAAATTTTGAAGCCGCAAGAGCGGAAATTAAACAGACGCTCGAGGAGTTAAGAAAAGAAAAAAGCGAAAAAATTGCAAGAAGAGCTTATTCAAGGCTTGCAAAGCTTGAAGAAGCCGCAAGAGCGGAATTTATAAAAGACGAAGATGAAATATCCCAAAAATTTCCGCCTGTTGATTGGAATGAAGTTCAAATCGGGCAAAGCGTTTTAATAACGGGAATTAACCAGCCCGCTGTTTTAAAAACTTACCCTGATAATAAAGGAATGGTTGAAATTCAAATCGGGCTTATAAAATCCAAAGTGCATTATTCCAAGCTTGCAAAAACAAACAGAAAAGTAAGCAAAGGAATTAAAAAACTCACGGTTTCATTTGATGATTTTCATAACTATCTCTCTTTTAACCCCCGTCTTGACTTAAGGGGGATGAGAGTTGAAGAGGCGATAGACAGCTTAGAACAGCACCTTGATTTGGCAATCAGGCGGAATATAAACGAGTTTACCGTTATTCACGGGCATGGAACGGGGGCGTTGAAATCTGCGGTTAGAAATTATTTAAAAGATAACCCTTACGTTTTAAAATTCCGTTCCGGAGAAGATGCCGAAGGGGGCGACGGGGTGAGCATTGTAGACGTTAAATAGATTTGTTGTCGATTTTTCTCTAAACTCTTTAATTTCACAAGTTAAGCGGCGAATTTCGCATGCCATAGGGTCCGGAATTTTGTTGTGCAAAAGCTGCCCTTGAACATAAAAACTCTGTCTTGTAATTCGCCCCGGAACGCCCACAACGGTTGAATGTTCAGGGACATCGTCTATAACGACGCTTCCTGCGCCGATGTTTGAATCGGAACCTATTTTTATATTTCCCAAAATCTTTGCCCCTGCGCCTATTGTAACCCTGTCGCCTATGGACGGGTGTCTTTTGCCCAAGTCTTTTCCCGTGCCCCCCAGCGTTACTCCCTGATATATAAGCACATCATCCCCGATTACGGTTGTTTCGCCTATAACAACTCCCATTCCGTGGTCTATGAAAAATTTTTCGCCAATCTGCGCCCCGGGGTGTATTTCTATACCTGTCAAAAATCGGGCAAACTGCGAGATGAGCCGTGGCAGGAAAGGAATTTTCCACTTTTTAATTTTATTTGCAATTCTGTAAGCTAAAATTGCATGGAACCCCGGATATAAAAGGATAATTTCCGCTATGCTTTTTGCGGCGGGGTCCTTATCTTTGATATTTAAAATGTCGTCTTTTACCCTTTTAATTCCTCTTAAAAGGGCACACTTCGGCTTATCTTCAAAAGATGATTCTTGCATATTTTCTTTTTCCCGCCTGCATAACCCCGCTTTTTGAAATTGTAAATTGCGGGTTTGAAATTTTTTCCCCTTCAAATTTAACTCCACCACCTGTTATAAGCCTTTTTGCCTCGCCCTTTGAAGCGGCGAAATTTAATTTAACGAGTAAATCCGCCGCTTGAATTTCCCTGTCAATTTTAAAAGTTTCAATATCATCGGGAATTTTTTTGTTTTGAACGGTGTCTATAAAGTTATTCTGTGCGTTTTCGGCTTCAATTTCTCCGTTGTACATTTTTGTGATTTCAAAAGCAAGGCGCATTTTCTCATCTCTCGGGTTATTGTTTTTATTAAATTTTAAGTCGGTTAAAAGGGTATAATATTTATCCATTAAAAAATCCGGAATAGACATTAGCTTACCGTACATGTCTTTTGGAGAATCTGTTAAAGATATGCAATGTTCAGGATATGTTTTAGACATTTTAACAAGCCCGTCCGTGCCTTCTATCAAAGGAAGCATCATTGCAATTTGACCGTCTTTTTGACCGTAAAAATTTTGGACATCTCTCCCCATTAAAAGGTTAAACATTTGATCTGTCCCTCCAAGCTCAATATCGGCTTTAATCTCAACAGAATCGTAAGCTTGCATTAAAGGGTAAAAAAATTCAACAACGCTAATCGCTCGCCCTTCCTGATATCTTTTGTTAAAATCATCTCTGGTTAAAAGCCTTGCAACCGTAGTTGACGAAGCCAGTTTTAAAATTTCCGTAAATTTCATAGGGTGAAACCAATCGGCGTTATTAACAACTTCCGCCTTTGAAATGTCCAAAACGCGCGACATTTGTTCAAAGTATGTTTTTGCATTTTGCTCAACCTGTTCTTTTGTCAATGCGGGTCTTGTTTCTGATTTTCCCGTAGGGTCGCCTATCATTGCGGTTGCGCCTCCTACAAGAAGAACGATTGTGTGTTTTAGTTCCTGAAACTTTTTCAATTTTCTCATAACAACCGTATGCCCCAGATGAAGGTCGGGGCGGGTCGGGTCAAGTCCGAGTTTAACCCTCAGGGGAGTTTTAGTTTCATAAGATTTTTGAAGTTTGTATGCAAGCCCCATAATTCCGTCGGGAACAATTTCCGCTCCGATTCCAAGCTCTTTTGCCTGATTTATAAAAATCTCGTCAATTTTTTGTGTTTTATCCATTTAAATTTCCTTACATTTGATTTTATTCTAAATAATACCAAAAAATCATGATTTTTGGGGCAATTTTTCTTATAAAAAAGTTTTTTATTAAGTGTAAGTTTTTATAGGATAGTTATGAGTTTTGCACAACAGATAAACCCTAATCAAATGGGAATTGAATTGTCTAATAAAATGAATAATATTAAGCTTGACGGAAACATAACCGAAGCGGAAATTCAAGAGAAAGCCGCAAAATATTTTGGCGCAAACAACGTAAAAACCCAAAATGACGGTTTTGTTAAACAAACTCAAGACGACGCTTCTTTAAGTGGGGATACTTTTCAAAAACAGCCTGAAAGCCAAGCCGAACAAGGTTTGAACAGTTCGGGCGCAGATACGGTTCAACCCTCCGTACAATCCAACGCCCCCGTTTATCAGCCTTTTACGGGTCCCGTAACTTACCCCGGGGCTTATTCGCCCGAGGTC
>CAYUWO010000004.1:0-36904 GCA_964448535.1 uncultured Gammaproteobacteria bacterium
GCTTCAATGCTTCTTACAACGGAAGCCGCAGTTGTTGACATACCCGAAGAAACAAAACCCGCTGTGCCCGATATGTCCGGCATGGGCGGAATGGGAATGATGTAATAACATTTTCGCCTATAAAATTAAAGGTTGGCAAATTTGCCAACCTTTTTTAGTTTGTATATTGTTCTTATATGCTTTCTTTATCGTATATAAAAACCGCCTTTTATTGATAATTAAGCTATGGCACGGGGTCGTATCCGCCCTTATGAAAGGGGTGGCATTTTAAAATTCTTTTTGCGCCTAAATATCCGCCTTTAATTACACCGTATTTATCAATCGCCTGATAGGTATAGGCAGAGCATGTCGGAGTGAAGCGGCATACGGGCGGTGTAAATTTAGAAAAAACCCCGTAGATTTTAATTAATCTTAAAAATAAAAGTTGAATGCAGTTTTTCTTTTTTAAAGTTTCCATTGTTTAATTGCCTCGTCAAGTTCTTTTTTATCCATTCCGAGTGCCTCTCCTATTTCAATTGCCTTTGTCATAGTGTTTGCGGATGATGTTATAAATTCACCCCCGCTTTCTTTTGTAATCACATATTTTGATATTAAAACGTCTTCGCTGAAATTTTCCGCAAGGGTGCCTGTCAGGCAGGAATAAAGAATGTCTTTAATGTTCGTATTTAGAGTATTGGTTAATATGTTAATATCTAAATCCGAAATAAAAGGTTTGAACCTTGAAAAATACACCTCGCCGTTTCGGTTTTTTATAAAGCTCAAACCGAGAACCCCTTGATATTCGACCCCGTCTTCCATAAAAGCGTCAAGCAGAATCGGCATTATTTCCCTGTTTACTTTTGAAGCAAAATATGACATACAGGTGGGATTATTTGTCGATATTTCGTCAAAATATGAAATTGTATCTAAAAAATCTATTACGCTGAATCCGTCCTGAAGAATGTATTTTGTATATTCAACCCCGCTTACAAAGTTTTCAATTAAAACCTTTTTGTTGCCGGTTTGAAAAAGCTCATCTGCCTTTTTTGCGGCGCTTTTTCTTGTTTCTGCAATAAAGGGCGGCTCTGTACGGTTAATAAAATCGGGCATGACAATAATAGGATATTGCGCTGTTTGGATATAATCAAGAGCTTGAGCCGGCTTTTCAAAAACTGCAAATTTCGGAGTTTGGATTTTATTTTTATATGCGAATTTTTTGCCCGCGCTTAAACTTGTAAAAAGTTTTTTTGAATCGGAACCGGGGCATAAAAGCAAACATTCTGTTTCGTTTAAAATGTTTGAATAATCATAATTGAGATATTCATCATCAATTATGATTCCCATAGAAACATCATTTGCAACAATAAAATCCTTAAGTTCCTCTTTATCTTTTGGATTTATATTAATTGAATTTGCACAGGTATCTTTTGCCGTTGTAAAAACTATATCATTCTTGTTTTCCGCCAGCTTATCAGAAAGTTCTTTTGCGCAGTATGTTTTTCCTATTATAAGTATTTGCATTGTAAAAATTTACCACAATTATTTTTCGCCGTAATAAGCTTTTTGCGCTGCAACCCCGTAAGGAAACGCAGACGTGTCGGTTACTATAATTAGAAACATATCGCTTAATTTTTCATCGCTTGACAAAATGTTAGGACCTTTGTTGCCGTTTATATCCGCAAGAATAACGCAGGGAGTTTCACTTAAGGCTTTTATATTCCCCTGTACGGAAAGCCCCTTTGTGCCGCAAGAATATGACTTTGGCGGCAAGTCAGTTGACAACGAGCCGTCTTTTAAGACAACCCCGTCAAATTCGCCGCTCCCCCCGTTATCTTTGGGAAATTCGAAACGTATGCCGTCTGATGTGTAAAATTCGCTGTTTGCGCTGTTTCTCATTGAAGTTTCATAGGAATTTGAAACGTTCAGGTTTTTTTGAAGATATTCAAAAAGCGTTTTATTTTCATTTGTAAATAACGCCGACCTTTCGCCATGTGCAATATTAAGGCTAATGGCAGTGCTGACGGTTTCTACGGCTTTTTTTACCCCTGTTTTAAATCCGGCTTCCCGATTGTTTGATATAATGGAGGGTATTGCAATTGCTGCCACAATTCCTATGGCTATCAAAACCGTTAAAGCCTCGGCAAGGGTAAAACCTTTTTTATAAGTTTTGCTCTTTTTCAACTTCATTTTTGAATCCTTTTGTTTAATTTCTTTCGTAATTATCCGTAAGATGCTCTAACGTCTTTTTATTTTTCTTTTTTCGGGTCTTTTCATCTTCTTCCTTTTTTCTCTCCATATCTTTTTTGACATGGGTAACGCTTGCAGAATTAATTACGGCAAGAGAATCCAAAGAGCCTTTTAATTGAGCGCTTCTGTCTACAAATTCATTTTTATTAAATCTCTGCTTCCCCGGTTTGTCCTGTGCAAAATATTCGCCTCCCTGACCCATTTTATCATCCGACATAGCATTTGCCATGCCTGACGCATCGCCGGATTTGAAATTAAATGCACCTGCAATTCCAAAGAAGCCTGCGGAACGATTATCGACCATAATGCTTCTTTTCCTTCACCTCGTTTATAGGAATTGTATCATTTTTTCTCGTGTAATGCAATTTTTAAATTGCCTCATGTATAAAACATGTGAAAAAAAATTTTTGCGCATTTATTTTAAAAAATTTTTTATTGTATTATATTAATTGCAATTTTATTAATGAGGAATGTTTTAACTTGAATAAAACCGCAGTGTCTTTTAAAACTGATATTAATTTTAAAGAGGAAGAAACCGGTTATGCCCCCTTGGTTGAGGAGTTAATGAATTATAAAATTAACCCTTGTATCGGGTTTCATATTCCGGGGCATAACAGGGGGAATGCGGTTTATACGCCTTTTAGAGAAATTGTGGGGCAAGATGTTTTGTCGGTTGATACAACTGATGAGTTTGACAGATTGGGAACGCTTCATCCTCCAAGCGGAAAGATTAAAGAGGCGATGGAGCTTGCGGCGTCTTGCTGGGGGGCGGAAAGAACTTTTTTTGTAACATCAGGTTCAACAATTTCTAACTTGGGAATTGCTTTCGGGGTTTTAAACCCAAAAGATAAGATTATTGCCGCAAGAAATTCTCACCGCTCTATTTTAACCGGCATAATCATATCGGGCGCAAACCCCAAATGGCTTATGCCGTATAAAATTAACGACTGGGCAATTTTTGGGGCAATCGAACCTTGTGATATCGAAAATTATTTAAACGAACATAACGATATTAAGTTTGTTTGGGTTACTAACCCTACTTACGAGGGGGTTATATCCGATATTAAAAAAATTTCCGATATTTGCCACAGTCATAATGTCCCTTTAATTGTAGACGAGGCGCATGGTTCTTTGTGGAATTTTCATCCCGCCTTTCCAAAGACTGCCCTTTATTACGGTGCAGATGCCGTTGTACACTCGCTTCATAAAACCGGCGGTGCTCTAACGCAGGCTTCCATGCTTCATATAGGGAAAAATTCTCTAATAGATTGCGGCAGGGTGGAACATGCTCTAAAGCTTCTTCATACAACAAGCCCCTCTCTTCTTTTGCTTGCCAGCTTGGATGCGGCAAGGGCAAATTTAAGCTCAAAAACGGGGTTTAAGCTTATTGAAAATGCAATTGAGAATGCAAAATTTTTCAGAAAACGCGCTTCAGAATTAAAAGGCGTAAGTGTTCTTGGCGAAAACGATTCCGTCTTGACAGATATTACAAAAATCTTTGTAAAAGTCGAAGGGCTTTGCGGAAAAACCCTTGAATCAATCCTTGAATATGAATACAATATCGAAATTGAATCCGCATGCGATGAGGGGGTTTTGATTTTATCCAACATAGGCAACACAAGAGCCGAGTTTGAATATCTTTTATCCGCTTTTGAGCAAATTTCCGAAAAAAATTACCTTGATTTGCCGGATGTAAAAGAGGTTAAATTTATGCCCCTTACGGTTCCAAAAATTGCCATGAACCCCAGAGAGGCTTATTTTGCAAAGAAAAAATGCGTAAAAAAAGAAAATACCATAGGCAAAATTGCCGCCGAGGTCATTGCCCTCTGCCCTCCCGGAATTTCCGTTCTGTTGCCCGGAGAAATTATAACCGAGGAACATTTACCTTATCTTTGCGATTATGATGTAATAGAGGTGGTGAGCGAATGAAAAAAGCGGTTTTATCTCTATTTTTACTTTTAATATTTCCTCTTGCCGCTTGCGCCGAAGTTGACAATGTCGAAAATTATAATGACAGCCCTATTTTAGAGGATGAAGAAGAAATTAACGAGCAGGACGATTTTGAAATTGCTCCTCCGCCCCCCAAAGGCAGAAATTATTCTAAAATGGGGGCTATGGCTTATCATTTAAGAATAATGGAGAATGCTAAAAAAAACCTTGATAAAAATAAGTTTTTCTTTCAAAAAACGGTCGACAGGGAATTGAACCTTTTAAGAAAAACAAACTGATACAATTTAACAAATTGCAAACATATCTAAACTATATTATAATCAATAGGTAAGCAAAAGAGGTTTTAAGATATGATTTTTAATAATCGCTCTTCCAGAAAAGCATTTACACTTGCCGAGGTTATGATTGTTTTTACGGTAATCGGGGTTTTATCCGCTATTTTAATTCCCACCCTTTTTACCTCAACCCCCGAGCAGCAAAAATTAAAAGCAAAAAAAGCTTTTAATACTATTACGCGCGCAGTCGAATCACTTACCAATTCGGGTCCTTATGATGTTACAAACGGCATTCTCGAATCTAAATCTTATATTCAAGGCACGGATCAGGCGGACATCGACTCAAGAAACAGATTTTTTTGTAACAATTTATCGGAAATTCTTAATGTCAGAAAGTCTGACTGTTCTCTTGACAACGTCAACAACAATTTAAGCCCTTCTGTGTCATGCCCTTCCGGTTCCGCTTTCACGGGAGAATCTGCGGGCAGAAACGCCCTTTGTATGGAAGCAAAATCGGACAACAGCGCATTTGATTATGAAAATTTTCAAAAAGCGCTGGATACATCTTGCGAAGCTTTTTGGAATGCTGTTGATAAAGACGGTTACAACTTAAAAACGGCAGACAATGTTTTGTGGGGGGTCCAGCTTACAGATTTTTCGCATGACGCCTCCATTCTCTTAGGCGGCATTAACACACCTGTTTTTTATAATTTGATTTGTATTGACACTGCAAATCATAATGATATTGATTATGTGTTTGGCGCAGGCGTTAGAAAAGACGGCAAAATTGTGGTAGGCGAAAAGCTTCAAAAGCTTCTTGATGAAGATGACGAAAACGAACAAACTGAAGAGTAGAGGTTCTGTATGGATATTGAAAAAAAAGCGTCAATTGGTATTTTTGGTGGTTCGGGCTTTTACTCCTTTTTAAGCGATGTAAAAGAATATATTATTGAAACTCCTTATGGAAAAACAAGCGATAAAATCGCAATCGGAACCGTTGGAGGCAAAAATGTCGCTTTTATGCCGCGCCATGGCAAAGAGCATACAATAACACCCGAACAGGTTAATTACAGAGCAAACGTATGGGCGATGAAACAAATCGGGTGTAAATATCTAATTTCCCCCTGTGCTGCAGGAAGTTTACAGGCAGATATAAAACCGGGAGATATTGTTTTTTGTAACCAATTTGTGGATTGGACATTCGGCAAAAGAAAAGACACTTTTTTTGAAGGTCCTGTTGTTACGCATGTTAGTGCGGCTGAAACCTATTGCCCCGTGTTAAGAAAGCTCGCCTTTGATTGTGCGGAAAAACTCGGGCTTTCTTATCATAAAACAGGGACTGTTGTAGTTGTTAACGGTCCACGGTTTTCGACAAAAGCGGAAAGTAAATTTTTTACATCTCAAGGCTGGGACGTTATTAATATGACGCAGTATCCGGAAGCCTATCTTGCACATGAAGCCGATATGTGCGTTTTAAATATTTCTCTTATAACAGACTACGATGCGGGTCTTGTTTCGGATGTTGCCCCTGTTAGCCATGCGGCGGTTATTGAAGTGTTTAAAACAAACATTGAAAAATTAAAATCTCTCCTTATTCAAATCATAACCGATTTTGAAGATTACGATTGTGCATGCCGCCTTGTAAGCAAAAATTCGAGGGCTTAACATGGCAAGCCCCTCATATCTTGTTGATCAATTTTTTAATTTAATCATGCTCCTTATGCTAATCAGCGTGTTTTTGTCATGGTTCCCGAACATAAATCGGCATAAGGAGCCGTTTTATTCCTTAAATAAATTTACCGATTTTATTTTTGAACCCTTCAGAAGAGTTATTCCTCCTATCGGTATGCTTGACATATCGCCTATATTTGCCTTTATTGCAATCGGGCTTCTTCAAAAAATTTCCACAGCCCTTCTTGCTTCCATCGGCTTATAATTTAGGGCTTGAAAAAAATGTTTTATGTAATATGATTTAATAAAATGCGTCCGTAGCTCAGCTGGATAGAGCATCTGCCTTCTAAGCAGAGGGTCGCGCGTTCGAATCGCGCCGGGCGCATTTTTAATTTATCTTTGGAATTTATTTTTTGTTGTATTTTTGTTAATAAATCATTTATTTTCTTGTAGAATTCGTTTTTTGGCAATATTTTTTGCTTTATTCCAAATTATTAAGCGCCTCGATAGTCTTTGTGTTTGTTCTTCAATATTCCTCTTAAATAGTTATATATTTTTTATCGTTTGAATTTAACTCAATAATTTTGCTGAAATTATAAAACGTCCCTGACAATTTTTTAGGCTATATCCGTCATTTTCCCTTGCTGCAATATGCTTTGTTATCGTTTGGATTTAACTCAATAATTTTATTAATATATTTCTTGAGCCCCCGTTATAATTTTTTCATTAATTTCCGTATTCAAAAGTTCATAATAATGGTTTACACCGTCTGCGCCATCTTTTAATATATCGGCAAGTGTAATATTGTTGTTATAAAATAATAAAATCGTAAAATATAATATAGCTGCCGATGATATTTTAATTGCTGCTTGCCTTATTTTAACGGGCAGCATAATTTTAAAATTTATCGTCTAAAACAGGCTTTGTTACCTATAATTAAAAGCGCATTGAATAAATGTAAAAAATTTTACCACTAACCTTTTAATGATTTAAGCATTGTTTCTTTCCCAATATTTTTCAAGCCACTTTGTAGGTTTTACATACCTTAGCCCGCCTTTTCCAAAAAAACCGTTATAAGCCTGCTCGGGTGTGGGACGCCCGTGAAAGACTATAATTTTGGCGTCTTTTGGGTCATTTGGCATTTTAAAAAAGTTTAGAGGGAATTTTTGCAGACACCTTCTTTTAAAGCTGACACACCATTTAAAATCCCAATATTTAAGTATCCCCTTGTTATACATTTGATGAGATAAAAACGCCTGTTCGTTTTTAAAGCGCTTCCTTATGTCTGAGCCTTCTTTGTAAAAATTTTCAATTATTTCTTTGTGTTGATTCACTTTAAATTTAAAGACGGACGAATTTCCGATTATGTCGTTTGGAAAATCCCAATCTTTTATTATATAAAATTCGCCCTCTTTTTCAAAAAAACAGTCTATATTATCTCTGATTACTATGTCTAAATCTAAAAATAAAGCTTCACCTTCAAGGTCGCCCAATTTGCCGGTAAAAAGCCCGAGTTTTTTCCATGCTTTCTCCGGTAATCCGCTGTCGTCAAGGGCGGGAAGCCCGAATGTTTCTATTCCCTTGTCAAGCCCTTCTTTGTTGTCTGTAAAACAAACAAAGCGGTGCGGCACGGTTAAATTTTTTTCAACCATTCTATACAGGCTGTTAACGTATTGAGGTCCGAATTTGTCCCCCCATTTTATACATATAACATTTTTATCCATTTATCATACCTTAATTTTAATTTCTCTTCAAACTATATTAACACATAGCTTTCAGGTTGCAAACAAAATTGTTGACACATTTAAAATAAATTATTTATAATTGTCTTAAAGCTGACGTCATTGCAAGGCGAAACTTAAGCTTTAAGCTTCTTAATGCGCCCTTGCGTGTGGTTTGCTTTTTAATTTTGTTTGGGCAAGTTTAAATAAAAACTATGATGGTAAAATGTCAAATTTCAAAATACTGGATTGCACTTTAAGGGACGGCGGATATATTAATAACTGGAATTTTGGAATTGAAAAAACAAGAGCTATTATTTCGCTTTTGGTTAATTCGAATATTGATTTTATTGAAACCGGTTTTTTATCCGATGAAACATCGTCAAGTTCGCAAACCCTTTATGATTCATTTGAAAAACTTGAAAAGTTCATACCCGATAATGCCGATTCTTCAAGGCTTACCTGTATGATTGCCTATGGAAAATTCAACATAAGAAAAGTTCCCGATTCTTCCGAAACAAAAATTAAAACCTTAAGGCTCATATTTAAAAAAAAGCAAAGAGCCGAGGCGCTTGAATATGCCCGCAAGTTAATTGACAAAGGATACAGGCTTTTCATTAATTTAACTTTTATTGACCAGTATCAAGACGGCGAACTTCTGGATTTATTTGAAAAAATCAACGCACTGTCCCCCTTTGGGATGTCAATTGCGGATTCAATGGGGGTTTTAGGGCAAGATGACATTTTAAAATTATATTATCTGGCAGACAACAACATAAGCGAAAAAATTGCCCTGTGTTTTCATTCGCACAATAATCTCCGTATGTCGTTTTCAAATGCTAAGTGTCTTATTCAGGCTTGCAAAACCCGCGAGCTTATCATTGACGCTGCGGTTTTTGGCATGGGGCGCGGAGCGGGCAATCTTTGTACCGAGCTTCTTATAAAATATTTAAATGATAATTTTGACGGAAAGTATAATATTGTCCCCGTTTTAAAAATAGCGGAGGATTATTTGAGCCCGATTTTTGCGCACACCCCTTGGGGTTATTCAGCCTCTTATTATCTTTCTGCAATTAATCGCTGTCATCCGGATTATGCAAAATTTTTAAAAGAAAAACATCTGACTTCAACCGAGCTGATGGACTCCCTGCTAAAGGCCATTCCTGATTCAAAAAAAGCTTATTATGACGAAGAATTAATTAAAAAAATATATTCCGAGCATATTTAAAATTATTAGACCGCAGCCGTCTAAAAACCGTTCAAGAACTTTTAAAACGGCATTATAAAAATTATAACGCTGTTATTGTTCAATTTTTTGAAGGCTCGCTCGGGTTAAATCGTTGCATAATGAGCTTTCATCCGAATTTATAAGGTTTACGACATCGTTTATTTGCTCGAGCCACTGAGTTTTTATATGATGGGCAGCAAGGCTTTTTAGAACATCCAGATTGCTTTTTGAAGCGTTATCTATAGCATCATGTCCCACCGGCAAAGCGAGCTGAAACCTGTAATAATCTTTATCCGATAAAAGTTGTTTTAATTGGTACTGCACCGTTGAATTGTTTGCTTCAAATAAAATGTTTAAAATCGGGCCGAACAGCCAATTTAAGCCATGCCACCTTCTCAGCTGTTCATAACGGTAAGGCTCTCTCAACTGACCCGCGCCGAGAGAAACTACAGCTATTCTGACATTATTTACATCTTTATTTTCTCTTTTTAACAGTTTTACCACTTCAACATAAGCGCACATTGCGGGGTTGTTTGCGCCCATTCCGCCATCTATAAATGTCCCCCTGTTTGGAATTTTAACAGGTTCAAAATAGGAAGGGGCGGCGGTTGACGCCCTTATTGCATCTTTTATTAACAGGTCTTTATATCTGTTTTGATAGTTTGTAAAAAAGGTTGTTTTTTGCTGCTCGGTTTCGTAAGCCGTTATAAGCACGGGTTTAACGGTATCCGTTATAAACGTATTGCCCGCAAATTTTTCAATGACTCTGTTCAGCCCGTCAACCGAATATTTAGGACCTCTGACGGCGCTTCTCAGTTTATTTCTCTTAAAAATAACTTTGCCGTATTCCTCGTAAATATTTACAATTTGCTGTGCGCTGATACTTTCTTTTAAATTTATAAGCAGTGCGATTATTGCGCCGGTTGAGGTTCCCGCTATAAAATCAAAACAATCGGATATTTTTTTTCCTGTTTGTTTTTCAATTTCCGCCAACAAAAGCGCGGGAATTATCCCCCTGATTCCTCCGCCGTCTATGGATAAAATTTTTATAGTTTCCTGTTTCATATTAATTTTTATTATACCATAAATTAAAATTTTTATAAATAAAGCTCTGCCCCTCCTTTAATAAATGTAATTATCGGCTTTTTGCCATTTTTTAAAAGAAAAATTTTTATTAACAAATTCCAAAAAATATGTTATTGTGCTTGTATTAATTAATTTAGGGTACTTAGGCAATGGAGAATAAAAGACCTGTTTGGAGCTCTTATATCAGCTTTGTTGTAGCAACTGTCGGAGGCGCTGTCGGGCTTGGAAACATTTGGCGCTTTCCTTATATTATGGGAAAATCGGGCGGAGCCGTTTTTCTTTTGATTTACCTTTTAATTATTGCTTTTATCTGCGCAATTCCTCTCTGTCTTGAATTGGGTTTAGGAAAAATTTATAAAACCGACCCCATAACCGTTTATGAAAAAATTAGCCCGAAGCTAAAGTGGTTCGGGTGGTTATGTTTATTGACCGCAATTTTAATCCCCTGTTTTTATTTTGTTGTCGGCGGGTGGATTTTAAATTATATATGGATATTTCTTGTCAATTCTCTTCCTTCGGATTTTTCTCTGTATTTTTCAAATATGAGTTCAAATCCTTTTGTTCCCGTTTTATTGACTTTTGCTTTTTTACTTTTAACCGCCTATTTTCCTTTTAAGGGCTTAAATAACGGTATAGAAAAAGCAAATAATATATTAATGCCGATGTTTGCCGTTGTTTTGGTAATTCTTGCCGTTTTTGCGCTTACTTTACCGGGGGCAAAAGAGGGGCTCGAGTTTATGTTTAAGCCTGATTTTTCTCAATTTAACCGTTCCATGGTGCTAACCGCCCTCGGACAAGCGCTTTTTACCCTGAGTATTGGAATGGGCGCTATGATAACATACGGAAGCTATTTAAAAGGGGATGTTAATATTAAAAAGTCGGCTTATACCCTGATATTTTTTGATACTCTTGTTGCGCTTTTAGCCGGCGTTGTCATATTTCCGATTGTTTTCACAAGCGGAATTGAACCTGCTGCGGGCGCCACCCTTGTTTTTATTTCGCTTCCCCAAATTTTCTTAAATATGCCCTTCTCCTCACTTCTTGCTATTTTATTTTTCTTTCTTTTGTTTTTTGCCGCAATTACATCGGGAATCAGCCTTATGGAAACCGCAATTGCTTGTTTTATAGATAATTTTAAAATGTCAAGGAAAAAGGCGGTTATTCTTTTAACCTTAATAATAGGAATTTTAAGCATTCCGTCCTCTCTTTCTTTTGGGGCATTTTCCGGTTTTAAGATTTTTGGCAAAACCTTCTTTGATTTTCTTGATTTTATAACTTCATCCGTTCTTCTTCCCTGTAACACTTTGTTTATATGTATTCTAGGAGGCTGGGCATTTGCTCCTTGGTCCTAAAATATACTTTCTGAATCCTTTATTTGCAAAATTTTATTTTTTATTTTAAAATTTATACTCCCCTTGGTTTTGCTTCCTGCAATTATTATGGGGTTAAATTAAGGGCTTGAAAGGCAATTTGATGAAATCTGCAAAAGAAAAATTGGTTGAAACAAGGCTTATTGAAAAGGCAGAAAAATATCCCGACTGTAAAAAACTTGTTAATTTTTTGCTAAACGATGAAGAACTTCATCAAATGCAAGATTACGCCAACGTTGTTTCTATTAAGCGCCTCGGGTTTAACGACCATGGTCCGGTTCACATGAAGCAGGTTGCAAATAATGCCGTAAAAATGCTTGAAATTTTACATGAGTCAGGCGTTTTAACCTCGCTTGAAAGCGAAGAAGCGGGCACTTTTCAAGACAGCCTTTGCGCAGTTATTCTTGCGGGGTTAACTCATGATTTGGGAATGATGACGGGTAGGCAATCTCATGAACAAATGTCAACCGTGTTTGCCTTGCCTGTCATAGAAAGGGCGCTTTTAAATGTTTTTCCTGATGACATAATGAAGCGGGTTGTAATAAAAGGACTTTCGATAGAAGCTATAATCGGGCATATGAGCCAGAGAAAAATACACTCTCTTGAAGCGGGAGTTATTCTTGTTGCCGACGGTTGCGACATGACGAAAGGGAGGGCGAGAATCCCTCTTGCAATTCATAATGCTCCTAAAGTCGGTGATATACACATATATTCCGCTAACGCCATAGAAAGAGTCAGCATCCACAGGGGCGAAAACAAGCCTGTCAGAATAGATATTGATATGTCGTCCGAAGTCGGTTTTTTTCAAATTGAAGAAGTTCTTTTGACTAAAGTTAATTCAAGTCCTGCTAAGCCTTATATAGAAGTATATGCACATGTTATGGGGCAGGAAGCTAAATGTTATCTTTGATTTTTTGCCAATGATATGCGCTTTTTATGGAGTCAAAAAGAGTTTTTTCGGGTTCCCAGCCTAAAATATTTTTTGCTTTTGAATAATCTCCGATTAAAACGGGCGGGTCGCCTTCCCTTCTTTTTTTAATTTCAAATTCAATTCTTTTTCCCGTTATTTTTTCAGTTGCGGATAAAATTTCAAAAACTGAGTTTCCGCTTCCCGTTCCTAAATTAAAAAAGGAGGTTTTTTGATTTTTTTCTAAATATTTCAAAGCGTTTATATGCGCTTTGGCAAGATCTTGAACATTTATATAATCTCTTATTGCGCTTCCGTCTTTTGTGTCAAAATCATTGCCGTAAATTTTAAATTTTTCATTATTGAGAGCCGATTTTATTATATTAGGTATAATATGGGTTTCTTTGTCCCGCCATTCGCCTAAAAGCCCGCTTCCGGCGCCTGCTGCGTTAAAGTATCTCAGGCGGACGCTTTTTAGCCCGTATGCCTTATCATAAACATCCATAATTCTTTCAACGGTTAATTTTGTTTGTCCGTAAGGGTTTATAGGGTTTTGCGGATGATTTTCATCAATCGGAACATATTTAGCAAGCCCGTAAGTTGCACATGTTGAAGAAAAAACAATGTTTTTAACTCCGTTTTCTGTCATGGAATTTAAAAGGTTTAAGCTGCCTATGACGTTATTTTCCCAATATTTTTCAGGTTCCCTTACTGATTCTTCAACAACGGCATAAGATGCAAAATGTAAGACTGCGCTGATTTTCTCTTTTTTAAATACCCCCTCAATATCTTCTTTTTTTCTAAGGTCGCCTTTTATAAAATATTTTAATTTGCCTTTATAATTGCACTTTTTTAAAATTTCAACGGTTTCAATATGTCCGGTTTCTAAATTATCAAAAATTATAATGTCATACCCGTATTTTAAAAGTTCAAGAGCCGTATAGCTTCCTATGTACCCTGCGCCTCCGGTGATTAAGAGCATAAAAACCAACCCCTCTTGTGATAAAATTGGGCGAGAAGGGACTTGAACCCATACGCATTGCTGCGCCAGATCCTAAATCTGGTGCGTCTGCCAATTTCGCCACTCGCCCAAAATAGGTAACAAAACAATTATCAAATAACAACGCCTTTAAGTCAAGCCATGATTAGCCGTTTTATGATATAATACCTTTAATTATTTATTTAAAGGGTTTTTACTATGAAGCGGATACTTGTAACGGGCGGGGCAGGCTTTATCGGGAGCCACTTATGCAACGAGCTTGTGCAAAGAGGAAACGACGTTATTTGTCTTGATAATTTTTTTACTGGCTCTAAGGATTCAATCAGACATTTATTATCCGATAACAGGTTTGAGCTTGTAAGACATGATATAACAAAAGAGTATTTTATCGAGGTTGACGAAATATACAATCTGGCATGCCCCGCTTCTCCTCCGCACTATCAGTATAACCCCATTAAAACGGCGAAAACTTCGGTTCTTGGGATAATAAATATGCTCGGGCTCGCAAAAAGGTGCAAGGCGAGAATTCTTCAAGCTTCGACAAGCGAAGTTTACGGCGACCCTAAAGTTCATCCGCAAAAAGAGGATTATTGGGGAAATGTTAACCCTATCGGGATTAGAAGTTGTTATGACGAGGGAAAGAGGATTGCAGAAACTTTGATGTTTGATTATCACCGTCAAAATAATGTTGATATCAGAGTTGTGCGCATTTTTAACACATTCGGTCCTAATATGAATAAAAATGACGGGCGTGTGGTTTCAAATTTTATTGTCCAAGCGCTTCAAAATAAGGATATCACAATATACGGCGACGGCAGCCAGACCCGTTCTTTTTGCTATGTGTCCGATTTGGTAGGGGGCATGATTAAGATGATGGAAAATAAAGACGGATTCATAGGTCCCTGCAACCTCGGCAATCCTTTCGAGATAACTATTTTAGAATTTGCCAATTTGATTATAAAATTAACGGACTCAAAATCAAAAATTGTTTTTATGCCCCTCCCTTTTGATGACCCCGTTAAAAGGAAGCCCGACATCTCGCTTGCAAAAGAAAAACTTGGGTTTAATCCCTCAGTTCCCGTTGAAGAAGGGCTTTTAAAAACAATAGAATACTTTAAAAAAATAATATAAGGAGTTTAAAATTGAAAATTTGTGTAATAGGAACAGGATATGTCGGGCTTGTTGTTGGCACATGTTTATCCGAAATGGGGAACAGAGTTATATGTGTTGATTCCGATATTAATAAATTAAATTTACTTAAAAGCGGTGCGGTTCCTATATACGAGCCGGGTCTTGAAGAGCTTATTAAGGTTAATGTGGCGGAAAACCGCCTTCAATTTACATCAGACTTAGATTCTGCGGTTAAGGCATCAGAAATTTGTTTTATTGCCGTGGGCACCCCTCAGGGCGAGGACGGCAGCGCCGATTTGAAGTATGTGTATGAGGTTGCGGGCGAAATCGGAAAAGCGCTCAACGGCTATAAAGTTATTGTGGATAAATCCACTGTTCCCGTTGGCACGGCAGATAAGGTAAGAGAAATAATAAGAAAAAACACAAATTACGATTTTGACGTCATCTCCAACCCCGAATTTTTAAAGCAAGGGGCAGCAGTTGATGATTTTTTGAAGCCCGACAGAGTTATTATCGGTTCGGATTCAAAGCATGCAACAGAAATTATGCAGGAATTATACTCTCCTTTTTTAAGAACCGGAAACCCTGTTATTGTAATGGATGTTAAATCGGCAGAGATGACAAAATATGCGTCTAATTCATTTTTGGCGCTTAAAATTTCCTACGCAAACGAAATTGCCAATTTGTGCGAAAAAGTCGGTGCGGACGCTGACATGGTCCGTGTTGGCATGTGTACCGACAAAAGAATCGGCGCTCAATTTTTATTTGCGGGGCTGGGCTACGGCGGAAGCTGTTTTCCTAAAGATGTACAGGCTTTAATTAAAACGGCGGAGGATTTTAGCTGTTCTTCATTTTTGCTTGAAGCGGCAGATAAAGTTAATAAGAATCAAAGGATTCTTTTTGCAAAAAAAGTTATTAACTTTTTTAATAATGATATTAAAGGCAAAACTTTTGCCGTCTGGGGTTTGGCTTTTAAGCCAAAAACAAACGATATGAGAGAGGCGCCTTCTATTACCATTATAAACGAGCTTCTTGGGGCGGGCGCAAATATTCAAGCCTATGACCCTAAGGCTTTTGACCTTGCAAAAAACATTTTTAAAGATAAAATCACATACGCAAATGACGCCTACAGTGCGCTTGTCGGGGCAGATTCCCTGCTTTTGCTGACGGAGTGGAATGAATTTAGGCGTCCGGATTTTGAAAAAATCAAGTCTTTATTAAAATCACCCGTTATTTTTGACGGCAGAAACCAGTACGATAAAAAAAGGCTTGAGGCTTCAGGGTTTAAATATTTTTGTATAGGTAAAAGTTAGTTTCTGAATCGTTTGAATTACTGCATTTAAGAAATATTTTACTTAAAATAAAAAGCGAAGGGCTTTGCCTTCGCTTTTTATCCTGCAATTAAATTAACCTATAACGGGCGCTACAAAAGTTCTTTGCCCCAGTTCCCTATCAAGGGCGTAAAGCGCATGGGTGTCATCTCCAATCATTTTAAGCCGGGATAAAACTTCCCCTACATTTGCTTCTTCTTCAACCTGTTCTTTTACATACCAATTAATAAATATTAAAGCGGCTCTGTCTTTAACTTCTTCTGCAACATCTGCAAGAGCATTAATTTTTGATGTAACAAGTTCTTCATGCTTTAGAACATGCTCAAAAACTTTTAAAGGCGATTCCCAATCGGTTTTAGGCTTTTCAATTGTTTCAAGCTCGATTTTTCCTCCCCTTTCAAGCACGTAATTGAACATGCCCATTGCATGCGCATGTTCTTCTTGAACCTGTGCGTCAAGCCAAGTTGCAAATCCGTTTAAATTTAGGTTTGCAAAGTAAGCTTTCATTGAAAGATAAAGGTATTCGGAATACAATTCCGCATTAATTTGTGCTAAAAAAGCTTTTTCCATTTTTTCCGAAATCATTTTATTTCCTCCTTTATATTATATTTACCAAACCTGTCGAATGGTCAAAATGACATTTTGCAATTAAAACTTCTTTGTTTTTTGCCGCCTCTTTTATAATTTCAGATTTATCCAAAAGTATATTCTCAACCCATTTTGTGTGTTCTTGTGCAAAATAGTTGTGGCATGTTATATCCTCTTTTTTTTCAAGAACCGGATACACACAGCTCATAATTGATTTAAAATCTCCGTTCATATCGGGGTAATGTTCTCGTGCGTATTTCATAACTCCGCAATCGTCATGCCCTAAAAGCATTATAAGCGGAACTTTTAACTTTTTAACAGCATATTCAATGCTCTCAATTATGTTATCTCCGGCTGTTATTCCCGCAACTCTTATAACAAAAAGCTCGCCTATTCCGCAATCAAATATAATTTCAGGCACAACTCTTGAATCAGAACAGCTTAAAACTGCGGCATAGGGCTCTTGATGAAAGGCAAACTTTTTTAGAGTGTCAAGACACTTATTCTGTGCGGCAGGACACCCGTTTACAAAGTTTTTGTTCCCTAAAAGCAGTTTTTCAAGTTCTTTTTGTCCGCGATTTATTCCGTTTACCATATTCTATAATCCGTGTTCATAATTCTAACTTTCTTATAATATTCCAAAAGAACAATTATGTCAGTTATTATTTTATATTTTTCTTTAATTATATTAATATGTGTTTTAGCGGGCAAGCTCACAAGAAAATTCGGCATGCCTTCTTTGCTTGTTTTTATGATGCTCGGAATGCTTTTTGCCCCCTTCAGCCCTTATAAAGAACACTATCTTCTTGATTTTTCATCCGATTTTTGTTCTTTCGCGCTTTTAATTATAATTTTTTACGGCGGATTTTGCACTCGGGCCCCTAACGATAAAAAAGTTATTCTTGAAGCTTCTCTTTTTTCATCATTTGGAACTTTTCTAACTGCAGCATTTATTTTTTTATTCTGCTGTTATTGTTTAAAATTTCCCCTAAAAGAGGCCTTTTTAGCAGGTGCTGTTTTGTCTTCAACAGACGCTGCCGCAGTGTTTTCAATTTTAAGGTCAAAAAATTTGAATTTAAAATATAACGCCGCTCAGCTTCTTGAAATAGAAAGCGGCTCAAACGACCCGTTTTCTTACATGTTGACTCTTTTTGGCGCAGGGCTTATAATTGGCACATTTAACTTTTCTTCAATTACCATGTTATTTCCGCAGGTATTATACGGCGCTCTCATAGGTTTTTTAACGGGAAAATTCGCTTCTTATATGTTTCAAAAAACAGATTTGATTGTTGATAAAAACGACGCTTTGTTTGTGCTTGCCTGTGCTCTTTTTGCTTATGCGTTTTCTGACATAACGGGCGGCAACGGGTATTTGAGCGTTTATTTAACCGGTTTTATTTTGGGAGGCGCAAAAGTAAAAAATAAAATTGCTTTAATTCATTTTTTTGACGGCATAACCGCGTTGCTTCAAATTATGATTTTCTTTTTGCTCGGGTTTTTATCCTCTTTATCAAGGCTAAAAGCGGTTTTTATCCCCGCTTCGCTGATTGCTCTGTTTCTTTGTTTTGTTGCGCGCCCTGTTGTTTCTTTTTTTATTTTATCTCTGTTTAAATCTCCCGTAAATAGAACCCTGTTTGTATCCATGGCCGGTTTAAGGGGTGCGTCCTCAATTGTTTTTGGTATTTTGGCATATAGTCTGTGCTTTGATTATTTAAAATCAGACCTTTTTCATATTGTCTTTTTTGTTTCGCTTTTTTCTATCGCTTTTCAAGGCATGTTTTTACCCCTTGCGGCACGTGTTTTAGATATGACAGATAAATATTATAACGTTTTAAAAACTTTCAATGATTATCAGGATGAATCCGCCATATCTTTATCAAAAGTTTATGCGGGGAAAAACCACCCTTGGATAAAAAGCAAAATTAAAGAGCTTCCCCTTGATAAAAACTCTATGGTTCTTTTAATCAGGCGGGGAGGGTGTAAAGTTATTCCTAAGGAAGAAACCATAATTCATCAGGGGGATTTAATTTTAATCGGTAAAACCGTTTCAAAATCGGGCGTATCCGATATTAAATTATACGAAACCGAAATTGATAAAAACCATGAGTGGAAAAATAAGAAAATTAAAGACATAACTCTTCAAAAAGGTTTTTTAATTGTGCTTGTTAAGCGCTCAGGGAGTACATTTGTGCCAAACGGGCACACAAGGCTTAGTCTAAATGATACGATTGTTTTTTATAAAATCTAAAAATCGGTTCAAAAATAAAACTTTTAAATAAAAATACCTTGCCGATTTTGTTTCAAACGGCAAGGTATTTTTTAAAGGCATTATTTATTCTTCTTCTGCGATTATTTCAATATCATCATTTGGATTGGGAACTATATCGTCCTCAAGTTCAACGCCCTGATGTGTCTGCGAGTCTGCTTCGGTTTCGTTTTCTTCAATTTGCTCTTTAATTTCTTCGGCAGCATCGTCGGCATTATCTTGAACATCTTGAATATCAGACATTATATCGTCTTTGGGTGATACCTCATCTTCAATGTTATCTGCCGTATCAGCCGCATTTTGTACATCATCGAGAGCATTTTCTAAGTCGCTTTCCGTTGTTGCGTTTTCTGCCTGTTCAAGTGCGTCTGCAATTCCTTGGTCAACGTTATCAAGCTCTTCGTTTATGTCATCCCCTTCTTCCGTTACGGGAAAATCGGGGTTTGCATTGTCAGGTGCAAATTCATCTTCAGGTTCGCAAGGCGGAGTATCCGGCTCATCTTCAATTGGCGGTTCCTCAATTGGAGGTTCCTCAACCGGTGGCTCCTCGACAGGAGGCTCTTCGACTGGAGGCTCTTCAACAGGTGGCTCTTCAACAGGTGGTTCCTCAATTGGAGGCTCTTCGATAGAAGGCTCATCTTCAACCGGAGGTTCATCAGGTTTATCCTCAACAGGCGGAGTTTCGGGCTGTTTATTCTCAACCGGCGGAGGCGGAGGAGGGAGCGGTTCTTGCTGTTCTTTGTCTAAAAGTTCCTGTAATTTCTGATTTAGGTCATCTAATGCTTGCTGCAGCCCTGATGTATCGGCGCCCATTTCTTGAGAAACATCTACGCTGACGTTAACTTCAACATCCGTAATTGCGTCTTGAACCTGTTCGGCGGTTTGCGCATTATTTCCGGCTTCAATTGCAGAGTTTGTCTGTTCATCAACATGGTTTTGCTCATCTTGAATAACCTTGTTTTGTACATCTTCAAGCCCGGACATATCGCATTGGCATTTGCAGTTTTTGTCGATATATTCTTTTAGCTCGTCAATGATTTGTTTTCTTTCTTCGCTTGTTGAAGCACTTTGCGATTGAGATTCTTTTTGGGTCTTATATTCGTCAATTATTTTTTGCTGTGCTTCTCTGATTTCTTTTAATTTTGCGTCAAATCCGCTTAAATCAAGTTCATCCGAGATTTGTTTAAATGTTTCATAGTTTTCGCTGACTTCTTTATACAGTTCTTCAAGCTCTTCAAGGCTTTTGCCCGATGTTGTAACCGATTTTAAGTATGCATCAACGTTAGCCTGCGCCTGATCTTTCAAAGTGTCTGAGGCAGAAGTTAGGGAGTCTGTTGAAGTTTCATAATAAGTTGAATTTCCTTGAACCTCTCCTGCCGTTGTGCCTGCCTCCGTCGCTTGCTCGTATGCGTTTTGCGCCTGTTCAACAGCCGAGCCACCACTAACGGAATCTTGATAATTTTCTGCGGAATCTTCAACACCCTGCTGGTTTGTTTCTAAAATTTGATTTGCAATTTGGGCAAGCTTTGAAACGTCAAGCCCTTTTTCTTCGGCTTCTTGCCCTACGCTCATAACCGTGTCATAAAGTGCATTTAATGTTGCCGTGTCTTCCACAATGTCATCGGACAAAGTTACCGTAACGGAATCTGCGTAAGCGTCAACATAGCTTTGCGCATAGTCAAGAGCGTTGTCCCCTTGTCCTAATTTTTCCATTAATTCATCCAGTCCGGAAATTTCGATTCCGTATGTTTCTGCTACTTTTGCCCAAGGTTCAAGGGTTTGTTGCGCTGTTATAATTTTATCAATATTATCCGTAATGCTTGAAGCGTCCGTTAAATCGCTAAAATCAAAACTATCGCCGAGAAGTCCGTCAAGGTCTTTTGTAATATCAGGGATAACTTCGCCTTCGACTCCTTCTTTGATTTTATCAGCAGATTGCTCATAGAAATTATTTATACTGTTTGCAGAATTTTGTATATTTTGTTGTAATTCTTCTAATTTCTTTTCGGCATCTTTATTTTTAAAGTGTGAATATATGCCAAGACCAACGCCGGCTAAAAGGCACGCACCTCCGATAGCCCATCCTACCCCGGGAACTGCGAGCGAGCCTGCTCCGATAGCTGATATTGCGGCACCTACGCCACCTGCACTTACAGCAGTGGCAGCCGCTACGCCACCTGCGCCTGCGGCAGCACCCAGGGCAACTTTACTCCATGTACCTTCTTTGGGTAATTCTACGCCTGCATTTTTACTAAGCTGTGAAATCGAATTGGATAGAACTGCTAAATCGCCCATAAGAGCGTCAGCGCTTGTCGGGTCATCCATTGATATTGAATTCATTCGAAGTTCTATTTTTTCTACATCTGATTCAATTTGCTCATAAACGGCAATTAAATCCTCAATTCCCGAATCTTCCGTAAGGCTGTTTAACCCTATATTATTTGCATAAGCATTATATGTATCATAGTTAAAACCTTTAAGTTGTGCTTCAGATGTTCCTTGAGATGAGGAAGCTTGGGATGAGGATGAGGCTTGTGACGTTTCGTCAACTGAGGCTTCCTGATATTCTACATATTCATCTTCGCTTATAACCGTTCCGTCTTTAATATACTGGTCAATCAGGTTTTGCTTTCCCGCATTTCCTTTGGCATTTTGTATGGCATTGTACTGTGCCTGCGTAGCGCACACGTACGTTTGCCCGCTTACCGTTACCGTCAATTGTTCTGCCATAATTTTTTAACACCTTCCTATCAATTACATGCACACTTTTAAAAATCTGGTCGGCACAAAAAGCTTGCTACTTTAGTACAAAACCATAAACGTAAACTTTTTGTTACATTGTTTGTAAACATTTGTAAAATTTATGGGCGGAAAATCCGCCCATAAACTACCCTTCGTCCTTATTTAACTTGTTCGCCTTATGTTGTTTTTATTTTGTCTGTATAACACCTCTGAAAAATTTTTTTTGCACCATAAAAAATATAGCGGATTGTCTAATTTTTCCCTTTTAAAAATTGAATTAATATTCATTTAAGTAATCGGAGGATTGGCACATGAGAAATTTAATAATTATGCTTTTTATTTTGCTTATAACTTTATTTTTGATACTTCTAACGCATTTAAAATCTTATTCAACGGTTGATATTAAGTTTGACAGATTAAGACCGACAAAAGAAAAAATAAATATTTACTATAACGGTTTTAAAATCGGACGCACTAAACGCATATCCCCTTGTAAAAATTCATCCGATGTTTGTGTTCAAACACAAATAAACAAAAAAGCCATGTTTTTACCGGACAACATCCAAGCAAGAATGAAACAGAAAAAAATCCATGAAAGAAAATATGAAGATTATATCGAATTAATTTATCCGGCTAATCCCGCCCCTTTTGAGCTCAAAAACGGCTCTGTTATTAAAGGGGAGCTTTCATCCGGATTTAATAATTATATGAATGAGGAGTTCAGCTATAACGACATGGACAGTTTAAAACTATCTTTAATACACTCTGCCCAAAATTTGGAGAAAGCAACAGGAATCCTTGTTGAAATTTTAGGCTCTATTGACAATATGACAAAAGAGTCGCAGCAGGATATAAATAAAACCGCAAAAAGCCTTAATTCTGCTGCAAGAGGAATTAACTCAATTGTTTCAAAGGTTGATAAATCGCTTGATGTGTCGGCTTTATCCGATATATTAGACAATACGGGCAGAACAACCGAAAATTTAAGCGGTGCTGCTGCCGATATAAAAACGCTCTCCGCTTCTTTTGCCGAATCTGGTACTATAGATAATGTTAACGCAATTACTTGCCATACAAGAGAAATTTTAAAAGGGGTGCATTGTACTTTAACAAAGCCGTTCGGGGGCTTAAGGCTCATATTTTCAAAAGTCATCAGATAAAGGCTTATACAAAGGAGGCAATTTTAAATATGCGCTAAAACAAGCCTTTATCTCAAAGCGCCTTTTGGAAGCGAGGCTCTGTCTATAATAGGAAGGTAAAAATCCGAATTGATATTTAGTTTATTTCCTATTTCAAGAAAATTCAGGATTATTCTTCTGTCCCTTCCTTTATTTTCCGAATTTTCAAGGTATTCAATTAAATAATCAATTTTTGAATATATTTTTTCGTAATATATATTTTGTGAAACCCTTATATCGACATTCAGCTCCAACTTGTCAATTAATTTGAATATTGCAAAAATAGTTTGAATTAAGGTGTCGTTTGGGTTATTTGCGACATCTCCAATTAATTTTTGAAGTTTTTTTGCAATAATTATACCTGCACGCGATTTGTTTAGATTAATATAGAATTTTTTTGATTCCTCTTTAATCTTGTCTAATTTTTTATTAAATTTTTCATCAAGAAAATTCTCAGTATTCATTAAGGCTTCGTCTAAGTCTTTTAAAAGACAGAATCTGGCGGCAATCCTAAAAACGTCGGGAATATCCATGCCCATTGCGGCAAGGTGCGTAACAGGGGCTTTCAAATCTTCATAAAGTTCTCTGTAGGTTTTTGCCGTTTTGAAAAGTCTTTTAACAAGAACTTTTTCAAGAATAACTTTTCTTTTGTCGATTAAAACATCTTTAATTGTGTAGTATTCGGAGGAAAACTCATTTTTCATAATATCAAGCGTTCCAAGCATTGAATTTTGGCAAAAAACTTCATAAACGGCTTTTTTGGAAGCAGCATATGCTTCTTGTGTTGCAAAAGGTTTTACCGTGCAATAGTATTCGCTGTCTGATGTTTTTAAAAGGGCAAATGTTACATCAAATTTTTCTAAAGTTATTTTTGATGTAATTTCAAGCCGTCCGAAGGCAAGCTCGTTTTCTTCGTTTTTATATGATTTATAGTTTAATTTTTTAACTTTATAACAAAACACTTCGTCAAGCTCGGTATTTTCGTTGTAGAGAGATGAAATTGCCCAGTGTGTAACTATTTTATCCACTGTGATTCTGCTTGGCTTAACAAACATCTCATATATTTTTTTGCCGTTTTCGTATTCCGGAATGTTGCTTTTTGCACGCTGCAAAATAGTTAAAAAGTTTTCTTCGTAATTAACTTTTGAAAATTCCGATGTCAATTCCATTGCCCTTAGCGCATACTTCATAATCTGAGTTGTTTCAATTCCGGATATTTCGGCAAAAAACCAGCCGCAGCTTGTATACATAAGCATTGCCGACCTTTGAATTTCCATAAGTTTGATTGCTTTAATTTTTTCAAGCTTAGTAAGTTTTTTAACCGAATTTTCGTTTAAAAAGTTTTCTATGGTTTCGGGGGTTCTGTCTAAAATAACGTCAATATATTTGTTTCTTGCGTCCCAAAAATCTTTATAATATTTGCTCCCTTCTTTTGTGCAAACTTTAATCAACTCATCTCTAACATAATCAAGAGCCTCTCTTAAGGGGCGTCTCCAGCGCTGATTCCACCCCGGCTGTGCGCCTGTTGAACACCCGCAGTCTTCTGTCCATCTGCCAACCCCATGCGAACAGCTCCAAGATGAAACGGTTTTAATTTCAACTTCATTTGTGGGCGGAAATTTCTCTAAAAATTCACCGTAATTGGTAACTCTGAATCCTAAATCTTTCGCTTTAACGGCAAGGACATAAGACAGCGCCATATCTCCGAATTTTGTATGGTGTCCGTAAGATTCGCCATCAGTTGCAATATTAACAAGCTGGGGGTGATTTCTTTCTTTGACATATCCGTCAAGAAGCCTATAGGCAAATTTTTCCCCGTTTTTTAACAATTCGTCAAACGCAACCGATTTTGAAATTGCACCGTCATAAAAGAAAAGGTCTATATACTTTGTTTTTTCTTCGTTAACAAAATATCTGTAAGGCTGGGACGGGTCAATGCTCCCCCAGCTTACATCCTGCCAGTTTTTTTCTCCTATTTTCCTAACGCTTTGCGCTTGATAGGGAGATAAAATCGTAAATTTAATTCCTAAATCGACAAGAACTTCAAGAGTTCTGGCGTCTGCGGCGGTTTCTGCAAGCCAAATTCCTTCAGGTTTTCTTTTGAAACGTTTTTCAAAATCTCTTATGCCCCAGATTACTTGCGTATATTTGTCGTTAGTGTTTGCAAGGGGCATTATCATGTGGTTGTATACCTGCGCTATGGCACATCCGTGGCCTGAATAAAACGATTGTGAGTTTCTGTCTGCCTCAAGAATCCTTCTGTATGATTGCGGAGCATATTTTTCCATCCACGCAAGAAGTGTGGGTCCCATATTAAAGCTCATATACTGATAGTTGTTTGTAATGCTTAAAATCCTGTTCGTATGGTCAACTATCCTTGCAACCGAATTGGGTTCGTAACATTCCATTGAAATTCTTTCGTTCCAGTTATGGTACGGTCTTGCGCTATCTTGAATTTCAATGACTTCAAGCCAAGGGTTTTCCCTCGGGGGCTGATAAAAATGTCCGTGTATGGTTAAATATTTGTCTTCCACTAACTACTCCTAAAACCGAGGGGGTTACTCAATATCTTGCGTTTCCTTTGTTTTTTCAATAACTTCAACTAATTCGACATCTGCCCAGCCATCGCCAAGTGCGTTTGAAAAAACCTTACCTTTTATTTTTATCTTATCACCGGTGTTTAAGTCAATAAGCTTTTCGGCGTATTCTCTTTTCAAAAATAATTTAAGTTCCGATAAAGGCACTTTATGGTCTTTTACGTCATCCCTTTGAACCATAAAACCCACATAATTGTTCGAATCTCTCATTGCTTTTTTATAATCGAGCCCGAGAGTTGTAAATTTGTCAAATTTTCCCACCATGACAAAATGTTTGTTTAAAAAACGGGAAGGGTTTGCAACAATTTCAAGCGGAGTTGTTTCGACATAGTCGGGCTTTTTGGGTGCGGGTTTTGCGGGCGCCTTAGCCTGTGTGGCTGCGGACTGCGCCGGTTTTTTAGCCGGAGTTGACACGGTTGCAGCTACGGCAGGCACAGCTAAAAGTAAAATATATAAAAACACATGCTTTATTTTAATCATTTAAAAACTCCTCAATACAAAACTAAAAATATTCTATCACATATTATCAAAAAAACATCAACCTATTTTGGCTAGTTAAATAAAAAATACTAGACTCTATTTACTACCTATGTAACAATAAATTGGAAATAATTTTATAAAAGTTATGAAAAGGAGAAAATTATGGCTTTTATACCCGAACAAGGAAAAACCCTTTCAAAAGAAGAAATTAAAAAGATTATCAAACAAGAAAATGTCCGTTTTATCAGGCTTCAATTTGTTGATATTAACGGCACGGTTAAAAACATGGCTGTTCCAAGCGAACAAATCGACAAGGTTTTAAACAATGAATGTATGCTTGACGGCTCATCCATTAAAGGTTTCAGAAGCATTGAAACATCCGATATGTATTTTTACCCCGATTTATCCACTTTTTCTCTTCTTCCTTGGAGAACAAACAAAGAAGAAGGAACTACCGTTGCAAGAATAATATGCGATATATATAATCCGGACGGCACCCCCTTTGAAGGCTGCCCCAGATGTAATTTAAAAAGAGTTATAAAAGAAGCTTCCGATATGGGATATGTTTTAAATGTGGGTCCTGAGGCAGAATTTTTCCTCTTTAATAAAGACGAATGGGGTCATCCCACTTTAGATACGCATGACGATTCAGGATATTACGATGTTGCGCCTAATGATAAAGGTGAAAGTGTCCGAGGCGCAATGGTTGAAACCTTAAAGAAAATGGGCTTTGAAATTGAAGCTTCTCACCATGAAGTTGCCGCAGGTCAGCATGAAATAGATTTTAAATATGCAGACGCTCTTACTACGGCAGACAATGTTGTGACTTTTAAATATGCGGTTCGTGCGGTTGCTTCCATAAACGATCTTTATGCAACATTTATGCCAAAACCGGTTTTTGGTATAAACGGCTCCGGAATGCACTGCAACATTTCACTGTTTAAAAACGGCAAAAATGCTTTCTATGATGAAAATGCGCCTTATCAATTATCAAATGAGGCCCTGAATGTTATAGGGTCTGTTTTACAAAATGTGAAAAGTTTTACTGCTGTTATTAATCCGCTCGTAAACAGCTATAAACGCCTTGTTCCCGGGTATGAAGCCCCTGTATATCTTGCATGGTCGCTTGCAAACAGAAGCGCTCTTATAAGGGTTCCCGCAAAGAGAGGAAACGGCACAAGGGTTGAGCTGAGGTCGCCTGACCCGTCTTGTAACCCTTATCTTGCCTTTGCGGTTATTTTAACCGCCGCTCTTGAAGGGATTAAAAACGGCACGACTCCTCCTCCCCAAACCGAAGAAAATATTTACGATATGACTCCCAGAGAAAGAGTTGAAAAGGGCATTGATTCCCTTCCGGGTTCTTTAAATGAAGCACTTTTTGAATTGAAAAACAATCCGTTAATTAAAAAAGCTTTAGGCGAGCATATCTATAACGAATTTGTTACCGCCAAAGAAAAAGAGTGGGATGAATACAGAACAAAAGTTACCGAATGGGAAATTGAAAATTATCTGTAAAATTTTCCCTTTTAAAACAACTATAGCGCCCAAAAGTTTCAGGGCGCTATTTTTAGACTTATTTAAATTTTTTTAAAAAAATCAGCTTATGTCCCATCTTCCGCAGGTTCCGCCCCAACGGGCTATTATATTCCCCTTAATATCGGTTATTTTGTGTTCCTGATTAACGGGGAGCGGCTCGATTTCGCCTTCAACAATTGATATAACTTCGCAGTTGTTGGAACATCCCTTGCATGTGCATGTTATTGAATTAAAGTGCATATCTTTGGTTTGCCAGCCTTTAAATTTTGTTTTTGCTCCCGCATACTGGTGATTTTCCATTGCAAGATATGCCGCTCCGATTGCGCCCATTGTCTGGTGATTCGGCGGAACCACGATTTTTGTGTTGAGAGCTTCTTCAAAAGCTTTTACCATACCTTTATTTGTTGCAACACCGCCTTGGAATGTAATAATAGGAAGAAGCTCTTTCCCCAGAGCCAGATTTGATAAATAATTTCGGACAAGCGCCTGACAAAGCCCAAAGAGAAGATCCTCCACCGGATATCCGAGTTGCTGTTTGTGAATTAAATCAGATTCCGCAAAAACCCCGCAGCGTCCCGCAATTCTGGCGGGGGACGAGGATTGAAGCGCAATTGTGCCAAAGTCCTCAATTTTGACATTCAGTCTTCCTGCTTGTTGATCCAAAAAGCTTCCCGTTCCTGCCGCACAAACGGTGTTCATTGCAAAATCGGTAACTATGCCATCCCTTAAGATAATAATTTTAGAATCCTGTCCTCCGATTTCAAGTATCGTCTGCACTCCGGGAACAATAACGGAGGCAGCAACCGCATGCGCCGTTATTTCGTTTTTGATAATATCGGCGCCGACAAGTGCCCCTGCCAAATTTCTGCCGGAGCCTGTTGTTCCGACCTGACAAACTTCCCAATCGGTTTTAGCTTTATTTAATAATTCGCCAAGACCCTTTTGAACAGCTTTTGTAGGCTGTCCTGAGGTTCTTAGCATATAACTTTCAACATATTTTCCGTTTTCGTCAATTACTGCGAGTTTTGTTGTAACGGAGCCAACATCTATACCTAAATAAACTTTCATAATAAATTTATTTTTGTATAAACAAGAATTATTTTCAATAATTTTTAACAAATAATTCAAAGTAGCCAATCGGGTGTTTGCAAGAGGGGCAAACTTCCGGTGCTTCTTTCCCCTTAAAGTGATATCCGCAGTTTCGGCATTTCCAGATTACTTCGTTATCCCTTTTAAATACCCTGTTTTCTTCAATATTGCTTTTTAAGGCGAGATATCTTTGCTCATGTGCTTTTTCCGCTTCGATTATTTCATGGTAGTTATCTGCGATTTCAAAGTATTTTTCTTCTTCGGCTATCTGTGCAAAGGTCGGATATAGGAAAGTATTTTCTTCATGTTCCCCCTTAGCCGCATATTCAAGATTTATTAACGTCGACTTGTTTATTCCCGCAGAATATGCTATGCCGTTTATTTCAACAAGTTCAAGCTCTTCGGGAAGGAAATCGTAAAATCTTTTCGCATGCGCTCTTTCGTTTTCCGCTGTTTCAAGAAAAATGGCAGCTATTTGTTCATATCCCTCTTTTTTTGCTATTTTTGAAAAGTAAGTATACTTGTTTCTTGCCATCCCTTCTCCTAATAAGGATTTCATAAGGTTTGAGATTGTTTTTGAGTCCTTTGCGGGTTTTTTCATTTCGTTTTCCTTTTAATTGTTAACAATTATTAACATAAAACGTAAAGTTTTTCTTTCAATTGCCGATAGTATAATATAGGAAGGTGAGTTTTATATGCCCGAGTTTAAAATCTTAGGTTATACGGTTGAATCGCAGAAGGCTTTCGGTGCGCTGTTTAAAGCGGGCGCCGATAAGGAAACCGTGTTGAAAAAAATTGATTCAAACAATGATATGAAAATATCAGAGGATGAACTTGCCTGTTTTATAGGCGAGGACGATTTAAATTTCAACGATTCCGTTTCCTCGTCCTCTTCTTCGAGTGCTGCTGATAAAGCTGCCGAGCAGCTTATGTATTATGATAAATTAAATAATACTCTTGAAGAACGCTTAAACTCTTTATATAACAAGCTGGGCACCGCTTCCGATTCGGAAGAACTTGAAACTGTCTTATCAGATATTGAAAATGTTAAAAGCCAGCTTAATTCAAACGAGCAAGCAATTTATAACATTTTAGTTCAGGAAGAAAACAGAAAAGCTGCCGAAGAAGCCCAAGCGGCTTCTGCCAACTCTTCATCAGTGTCCGGCGTTTCTTCCGTTGCCCAAACATCGGCGACATCCCCAATTTCCTCAAATACCGCTTCACGGCTTACTACAGGAAAAGGCATCTCCGGTGCGTCTGATTTTGGAAGCTCCATTGTGTCCATCGCCCAATCGTACGTTGGCAAATTGAAAGAATCGGACGGTTCTTATCTGCAGGTAACAGGCGGCAGGCAGGAGCACTGGTGCGCCGATTTTGTTACTTATGTCGTTAAACAGGCGGCTGCTCAAACGGGAACTTCTATTAACGGTTTCGGCGCCCCTTCCGTATCTTCTCTTATGGCATGGGGGCAGGCTAACAACTGTTATGGGTCTATTAACGGAATGTCCGCTTCTCAAAAATCGCAATGGATTGTAAATAACGTTAAACCTGGCGATGTCATGATTATGAAAAATAACTCTTCCCACACCGGAATCGTATCAAAAGTTTATCCGGACGGAAGTTTTGATACTGTTGAGGGCAACACTTCGGACCAATGTTTGCAGCGTCATTATGCCGCAACAGAAGCCAAAGTGTCCGGCTTTGTAAAAATCACATAATAAATCTTTGTTTTATATTAAAAATTTACTATTTCATTAAACATTTTAATGGAATAACTGTCCGTCATGCCTGATATAAAATCTATCACAGCAGTATTGTAATCATTATGGCTTTTTATATCATAAATTATTTTATTCAGAAGTTTTTTATTTTTTCTTTCACTTTCAGAAAGCACATTTGAATATTTCAACAGCCATTCTTTGAAGGTTGAGCATAAAACAGGGTAGAAAACTTCATCTTTTTTTAAATTATATATCGTGTTTTCTTTTTCAAAATATGAGGACAGCGTAACCGCAATGGTTTCAATTATAAGGTTTGCAAAGTCATGAAATGTAGTTAACCTTTTATGGTTATAGATATTTTGATAGTTAAAATCTTTAATCATTTTCATAATTTCAAAATATTCTTTTGAAAAGCATAAGCCCTTGTCAGGATTAGAATTTTTACAAAGGTCTATTGTAAAAAGATGAACCAGAGTGGAAGTGTTTATATCGGTTAATTTTTTTTGTTTGAACAGGTCTTTTATTATTTTTTCAAATTCCGTTTTTTGTGCTTCGGTCAGAATTTTTTTAGACAGGGCATCTTCAATGTCCCGCCCTAAATATGCGATTTTATCGGCAATTTTAACCACGAGCCCTTCAAAGGTGTAACTTTGGTATTGGTTTGGGCTTTGGACGGATTCCAAATCTATAAATTCATCTCTTGGCTTTAGCCCGTTTTCGACAACTTCTCCGCAATGGCAGATTATTCCGTCACGCACGGCATAAGATAAATTTAAATTTCTTTCGTATCCTTCGTAATCTGATAAGGTTTCTATATAATCAATAAATCTCAAGCTGTTTTTTTCATGCCAAAAATTATTTCCGATTCCAAGCTTTGTTATCGTTTTCTTAAGAATTTTTTCTCCCGTGTGCCCAAATGGGGGATGTCCCAAATCATGCCCTGTTGCGATTGCTCTTACAAGCTCGGTGTTTAACCCCAAACATTTTGCAATTGTTTCTGCGGCGGATGACACATGGTTGACATGTTCTATTCTTGTGCAGATATGGTCATTATTTGTAGCAAAAAATACCTGAGTTTTGTGTTTTAGCCTTCTGTAGGCGTTAGAATACAAAATGCGGTGATAATCCCTTTCAAAAGGGCTTCTTATATCGTCCGTTTTTCTATAGATGTCATCAAGCCTTGAAGTTGCGTTTTTATACTTAGGGTTGTTTTTTGTCATGGCATAATCAAAAAACAGATTTTCAACTATTTTTGTTTTAGTTTTCATAATTAAAATATAATTCGGTTTTATTAAAAATAAAACTATGCTTCCTGAATTTCACCCAAATTGACCAGATAGCTTTCATTATTTTTAAAAGTTTCTTCTCCCGTTGATATTGCATAGATGGGTTTGTTTGAAAATACATAATTTGCGGCGGCTTTAATGTCTTCTTTTGTAATCGAATCTATAAAATCGTATGCAAGTGCTATTCTTTTTGTTCCTAAATACTTATCTTCCGAATTGCTGATAACGCTTGCAGAAGTTTGAGGGTCATAAAGCCTTGCTAAATATTTTTGTTTTAAATTTATTTTTGCGCTTAAAAGTTCTTCATCGCTTATAAGCTCGTTTTGCAGTCTGTCAGTATTTGATTTAAACCCCTCCAGAGATTTTTTAAGGTTATCATAATTTTTTGCCGAAGAATTTTTGTCATCCGTTGTGCTTAATATGTTCATATAAAGGGCGCCGGTATCTTCTTTAAATTCAATAGTGCTTGAGGCTGTGTATGCAAGTTTTTTGGATTCTCTTAAATCTTGGAAAAGCCTAGAGGAGGCGTTGCCGCCAAGGATTAAATTCAGCATTTCAAATTTTACTTCATCTTGAATATTTCCGGAAATTTTAAATGTATAGGCTTTTCCTATATCTGCCTGTTTTTTATCGTTCGATATCTTTTTATATACAATTTCTTTGTCATTTTTTTGATATTTATTTTGGGGCTCGGCGGGATTTTGTTTGAATTTATGCCCTGCCGTATTCATTTCGCCCGCAATTATCCCCTCTAAATCGGGATTAGCGTTCAACGAGGTGCTTATTGCAACATTTGATGTTGAATTAAAAATAAAATTGTTATACAGTTTTTTTACCTCATCTAAAGTGAGGGTTTTTAACCCCTCCGTAATGCTTTCTCCGGCGGGATAATCATTCGGGCGGATTTTACCTGCGAGTATGCTCTGAGAAGTTTTATCTTCTTTTATTGCGTCATGATAGACCGTATCAACCGCTTTTTTAAAGTTTTCTTCAGTAAAAGACGGGGTGTATAAAAGATTTTTTAATTCAAATATTGTATCTTTTATTTTTTGATTGAGGGAACATCCTTGTACAATAAGCTCACCGCCTGTTATTTTAATGTGGGTTTCAATACCATTGTTATTTTTTATGCCTGACTTTAACATCTCTTCCAAAACTTTTGCCGCAGAAGGATTTGCATTTTGCAGTGCGTTTGTTTTTAATCTCCGGTTTATATAGCATTTATCGGATTGTACATTGTTAAAAGCGATATTTGTATTATCAGGCAGTGTATACTGCGGAATGTCGCAAGGAAGGCAATTATTCCCCCCGAAAGCTGTTTGACAAGGTTCTTTAATCAGACAGTAAGAAGTTTTATTTTGTATTTCTTCTTCTTTTGTCCCCTTTCCATGGCTTATAAGCACGGTTGTTTTATTAAAATCAAAATATTTTCTTGCAGCGTTCATAATGTCATTTGGGGTTAGATTTGCAATATTTTCTTTTAATTTTCCCATGCTATAAAAGCGCCCTTCTATAATGCTGTTTGCGGTTTCATCCGCCATAAGCTCGCTGTTTTCAAGCAAATTTGACGCATATAGCAGAAGCTTTTCTTTTACGTTTTGCATTTCAAGTTCGTTTAAGGGCTTTTGTTTTAGTTCTTGAACCGCATTATAAAACTCATTAATTCCTTTTGCGGCTTGTCCTTTATCGGAAATTATTGTTGTTTCAAGAAAAAGTGGAGTGTTTTTTTCAAGCCCGATTTTTTCGGTTGTTATTCCGGCATGTGCGCCGACTTTTGATAAGTTAACATTTAATTTTGAATTTTCATCTCCAAAAAGATATGCGTTTATGGCATCAAGAGCAATTTTATCTTTGTCGCAATCGGGGAGAGGACCGCTGAACGCAAGACATGATGTGTCATAGTTGTTGTTTTTGCTGATTGTGTTTTGGACGGTTGTATGCTCAATAGGGGTGAGCTTTTTAGCGGTTCTTAAAGCCGAAGTGCTGCTTGAAGGGTTTTTTGTAAAATTTTTGCTTATTAAGTCAATTGCTTTGTTAACGTCAAAATCTCCGACAAGAACGGTATACATGTTATCGGGCGTAAATTGAGCCTTAAAATAGTTTTCAACATCCTCTTTTTCAAGCCCCTTTATTGTGTCTGCCTTTCCTGCGACAATATTACCGCTGTTTGAAGTTTGAATTTGATAATGTCTTTTTATAAGGTTATCTTCAATGCTTGCAAATTCATTGTCCGCTTGCATGTTAATTTCCGATATTACAATTTCTTTTTCTTTTTGAAGCATATCAGGCGGAAAGGCGGGGTTAGAAAGCATATCCGATTGTATTTCAATCATCTTTTTTAAAGTTTCATCATCTGTAAGATGGGTTGAGAGATAAAATTTTATTGCGGATGTTTCTGTTGATGCGTTGGCGCTAAGCCCCAGTTTCCCCGTTTCTTTAAAAAATTCCCCGGGCTTAATTGTTTTGCTGCCGTTAAACACGTTATGCTCAACAAAGTGGCTTATGCCCCCGTTTGTTTCGTTTTCGTTTAAAGAGCCGGAATTTACACATGTTTTAAGAATTGTTTCCGTGTTTTTTCTCGGAAGAAGGGCTACCGTTTGTCCGTTTTTAAGAATATATTTATAAATGTTTTCTCCAAACGGTGATTTTTGTATTTCGGTTAATTTAAAACTTCCGTTTTCTCCCTCGGTTTTAATCCCGTCAGGAATTAATGCCGGAGTTTGCGGGGAAAAGCTTTGAACATAATAAGCACTCGGGTAAGTAAAATTTGGATAGGTTTGATTTATCGGATAATACAGAGGAGCGCAAACGGGCATATACCCCGCAGGCTGAGAAACCTGCGCAGACACTTGCCGCCCGATTGGATTACAATTAGGTACAATTGTGTTATACATTCTTTTTTAAAACGTTCCCTTTTATATCATCTCTAAGTATATTAAATAATAAAACTTGCCTGTTTTTTAAGCCTGTTTTAAAATTATGTTACAAAATTTTTTTTCATGTATTATATTGTATATCAGATAAGGAAAATTATGATATTAAGAGAAAAAGTAATCGGAATCCCCAGAGCTCTTGTATATTACAGCTACATTCCGTTTTTATCCGGTTTTTTTGAAAAACTTGGCTTTGAAATAGTATATTCCGACTATACCACTAAAAAAACTCTATCGGAGGGTTCGTCCCTTGTTGTTACGGAAACTTGCCTTCCTATAAAGGTATATGTGGGGCATGTTTTAAACCTTTTGGAAAAAGGGGTTAAAAATATTTTCACCCCGTCAATTCAATCCGTTGCTCCAAAGATTTACAACTGCTCCAAAATAAGAGGCTTGCCCGATTTAATCAGGAATGTTGTAAAGGGCGATTACAGAATCATTGAAGCAACTCTTGACAAATCCGAAAAAAATCTCGGGCTAAACGAGTTTGTAAGACAAGCTGTTTTGCCTTTCGGCATTAAAGATGAAAAAAAGATTGATGAAGCGGTTAAAGAGGGCTTTGTGCGTTTTAACAATTTTAAAGTTATGATGCAGCACAATATGTCTTTTGATACTGCCCTAAAACATGCAAAAGAGGGCAAAGTGGTAATAAACAGCGAAAATGTTGATAAAGACATTAATGTTGCCTTAATTGCACATGGGTACAATATTTACGATAAGCGCATTTGTATGGACATATTTAAAAAGCTTGACGCTTTGGGGGTAAAAGTTTTTAATGCGTACTCGCTTACGGACGAACAATTAAAAAGCGGGCTTGATTCCATTGGGGTTGAGCTGTACTGGGCAAATCAGCTTGAAATGTCCGGAGCGGCAGGATATTTTTTAAGAACGCCCGATGTGGACGGAGTTATTACAATAACCGCATTTGGCTGCGGTCCGGACTCTTTAATGATTGAAGATATAAAAAGAAAATCAAGAAAATTTTCGAAGCCTCTTTTAAGCCTCACTATAGACGAACATACGGGCGAAGCGGGTTTTGTTACAAGGCTTGAAGCCTTTTGCGATATGCTTTTTAGAAAAAAAAGAGCAATTAATGCGCTTAAGATATCGGAAGATATTTCCCCCGTTGACGATTATACGATTAATTTAAGATAATTTTTCGGGTTATCGTATGCCATTTTTTTTGCTTCTTCAAGAGGGAGAATGCCTGATTTATCAAGGTGTTCCACAATTTCGGGCAAAAATTTGACCGAGCCGCCAAGGGTATTAAACTCGTCTTTTCCGTTTTTATAAATTTTTTTCCCGCAAAATTCAACATAATCCGCTTTCGCATGCGCAATGGGAAGGGCGTCTGAAATTAGAATTATTTTATTTTTAGGGCGCACTTTAAAAACAAGCCTCAATATATCCGGACAAACATGAACCCCGTCTGCTATAAGTTCTGTGTATATGCTCTCCGATAACAGTGCTTTAATTGCGCCGGTATTTTTTTTATGCGTAATAGGCTCCATTCCGTTAAAAAGGTGGCAAATGCCGTCTGCCCCTGCTATTTCCTCTGTCATAGTATGTCCGAAATGAACCTTTATATTTTTTGATTTTAAATATTTTATAAGTTCGGCACAGTTCCTGCTTTCGGGTGCTATGACCGCAATTTTTATAACCCCCTCCGTTTTTCCCTCTATTTTTTGAAAATTTTCCACTGTAGGCTCAATAAAAGTTTCAGGGTTTTGCACTCCTGATTTTTTCGGGTTTAAAAACGTTCCTTCAAGGTGTGCCCCTATGATAAGTGCCTCATCTTTTGCGTTTTTTTGGCTTTTTTTTGCTTCGTTTATGATTTCAATTTTTTTTCTGAGTTTTTCCGGTTTATCTCCTGTTAACGTGGGGCAAAAAGCCGCAATGCCCTGCGCATAAGCTCGCCTTGCAAAGTTTCTTATATCGTCAGGTTCCGCATTATCGAAACAAATTCCAAAACCGCCATGGATGTGCAAATCTATAACTTTCATAGGATTTTATTATACTCTCGTTGACTTTTATTTTCAAATAGTTAAACTTTATAAAGTGAAGCGATACAAGGGTTTAACATTTTTGTTAAGAAATATTAAGTCAAATTTGACATACAGTCTAAAGTTTAATGTAAATCTTCCGTAAACACTGATATAAAGAATGGAAACTATGGAGTTCTTAAGCTATGGGAATGGCAGCTTCGCAGGCAAGGTTTCTTTCCTTGACCGCAAGAAAATCAAATGTTGAATATGAAGGTCAGCAGGTTAACCAGCAGAGGACGGCTCTTGCAAACGAAAGCGCCAATCTTTATAACAAATTGACTTCAATTAAGGTGCCCACTCCGCCTTCTACAAGCGATTATTATACTACCGTTTATACATTTACTACCGGCGAGCTTGATAATTCGTCTGCAACCGGCTCAACCGAATTTACTTTGAATGACATTTATACAACTCCGGATGGCATGTATGCCAACCTTACGTATACTTCTTACGAGTGGCAATCGGCTATTTCAAGCGCATATAACGGTACAATCTCAACTTCATTCGATGAAGCAACGGGCAAGAAAACCTATTCCGTCAATCTCGC
>CAYUWO010000005.1:0-28459 GCA_964448535.1 uncultured Gammaproteobacteria bacterium
GCGGAGGTGTATCAAAACTCCCAAGCGCACAACAATTAGCAGATATTGCAAGTGAAATTTATGGCACAACGATAGGGGCGGAAGAATATAAAGGCGGCTTAAACTACAATACAAGTGTTGCAGGCGCTATGGGGTTACCAACAACTCATGACACTGATAGATGGGCCAGTACAACTTGGTATATGGATCTCTACTCTTCTAAAGAGCTTTCAAGCAAGATTATTGGGGATAGGTATTTTAATGATACGTCCTCGGGTTACCGTTCTGCACAGGCCGGTGGTGATGTTCCCATCTACGGTCGTGAGGGTTCTAACGGCTCCGCTGTCTGCTTAGGAGATTAACACATTTTACCGTTACGCTATACCTTTTTTCCCATTTCATACGCTTGTTTAAGATAAGGTGTATCTTTTATTTCGCCTTTTTCATAAACGCCCTTACCAAAAATTATCCCTTTTTCTTTTGACCCGTCAAGGCATAGCGCCAGCCCTCTAAAACATTCAAGAGTGCAGTCCATAACGGTGGGAGAATCCTCAGCGGAAGTCATTATGTAATAGAAATCTTTGTTTTTAATTTCTGTCCAGCGTGCAACAAGCCTGTCTATGACGGCTTTAAGCTGGGCAGAGATTGAATAAAAATAAACAGGGCTTGAGAGAACAATGACATCGGCTTCAAATACTTTTTCGATAATTTCCTTCATGTCGTCATTAATAGCGCATACCCCGCCATTTTTTTGACAGTAATAACATCCCATACAGGGGGCGATTTTTTTGGCTTGAATAAAAATCTTCTCGCCCGAATTTCCCGCATTAAGCGCACCTTTTAAAAATTCATCACAGAGCAAATCGGAGTTTCCCCCTTTTCTCGGGCTTCCTGCTAAAATCAATACTTTTTTTGACATAGATTTTCCTCTTTTGACTCTATCTTTAGATTACACTTATTTTTTCAAAATTACAAGACTTGTTCCGGAAAAGAGCATGAAAAATTCCCAAAAATATTTTTAATGTTAAGACTTAATCAAAAAGCTCCGCTTTGGAGGTTATAGTCGATATTGCAAAAATTGCCGTTCTGTTAAGTTTTATGGGCAACAACAGCAGGGAATATAAAAAGTTACAGATAGCTCTCTTAATACAGGCAAAGGCGCCAAAAAGCGTAATTGAAGATAAATAACCCCCCAAGGCTAAAGCGGGGCATTTTATTTTTTGAAATAACCAAAGATGTTTTTTTAAAAAATTCAAATAACTAATATTGCGGCAAAAAGTATCTATATAAAGACAGATAAAGAGTTTATCCCTTGTGCTTAATAAAAGAATTGCAAAAAAGGTTTGTGCCATAGCTTATTGCGGTAATTACCGCAATAATGCCCCCTTTTATTTTTAGGGTTTTTATTTTTTCTTGAATTAAACCTGCTTATTTAAAAGCAGGTTTATGCCAAAATTTAAAAAGCTTAAGCTTCCGTTTCATTTTCTTCAATAGCTTCTTTGATTGTTTCAGACGCACTAACAACAACCTTAATTTGAGCTTTAACTTTTGAAGATAATTTTATGGTCATCATAAATTCTCCGACTTTATTAATCGGATTATCAAGAATAATAGTCTTTCTGTCAACTTCAATTCCTGATACGTTTAAAAGCTCCTCCGCAAGCTTTTTGGTTGTGATTGTGCCGAACAATTTTCCGGATTCACCGGCTTTAGCACTTAATTGAATGACCTCTGCAGCTTCAATTTTTTCAGCTTTAGCAAGAGCCTCTTGATGAAGTTTCTCTGATTTTGCTTTAATTCTTTGAATGTTTCTTTCTCTTGCTTCAAGCGCCCCCGGGGTTGCAACTTCTGCTAAGCAGTTTGGAATAAGATAGTTTCTTGCAAAGCCATCTTTAACGGTGATTAAATCGCCGGCTTCACCAACGTTTTGGACATCTTTTTTTAATATAAGCTGCATTATTATTCTCCTTTTAATTTTCTTTGGTTTTTATGTTAAACAAAACAAGCTTAAATTTCAAGCCGTTATCTTGTTGTTTATTTTTTCTTTTTCTTCTTTTTTGAAATATTTTTTTCCGGAAGGGATTTTTCATCTGTTGAAGAATCTTTTAAATCCTTGTTTTTATTTTCTTCATCAGTTTTTTTATCTGTTTCTTCTTTAATTTCAGGGATATTTTCCATCTCCTGCCCTTTTGACTCTGTTTCATAATTATTTTCTTCAGGCTTTTTTGATTCGGCTCCTGTTTTTTCTTCATCGAAAATTTCGCCCTCTTCTTCTTTAGATTCCTTTGGCATGGCAGCTTTCCTTGCGGCTTCTTCAATTAATTTAGAGTCAATTTCGTTTGCCTCGCCTTCTTTTACCCTCTCTTTAATAAGGTTTTCCAGTTCTTTTACAATTTCTTTAACCTTATTTTGGACTTCTTCCTCTTTTTCTTTAATGTTTCTATCAATTTCATCATCGGTTTTTGCGCGTAGAACGGGAATATTAAGCTTTAAGGCGCTTCCCCCTTCTTCGGTTGAGTCAATTTCCATTTCAAAATTTTCTTCGTTAATTTCCATATATTTTGAAACGACTGATATCAGTTCTTCTTTTAACATTTGAATTGCACGCTCGGAAAAGCCCGCCCTATCTTGCATAAGCACAGTTTTTAACCTGTTTAGCGCAATATTTTTAGTTGGGTCGATTTCCTCCTTTGAAGAATTAAAAAGGCTTAATACCTTGTTATAAAGCTCTTGAAATAAATCTTTCATTTTTAGCCCCTCGCTTTCTTAGAAAAAAATTTCTTTAATTTTCCGAAAAACGTTTTCGGTTCGTCAATATCAAGTAAGGGAACTTCCTCTCCTTTAATTCTCCTTGCGACATTTTGATAGGCTTGCCCTGCCGGAGATTTTTCATTGTTTACAATTGGTTCACCTTTGTTTGTCGAGGTTATTATGCCCTCATCTTCGGGAATCACCCCGATTAACTCTGCGGATAATATCTCTACAACATCATCCACGCTCATCATATCGTTTGATTTAATAAGATTTGGGCGAACCCTGTTAACAAGAAGGCGATATTTTTTAACGTCCTCTTTTGCCTCTAAAAGCCCTATAATTCTATCGGCGTCCCTAACGGCGGACATCTCAGGCGTTGTAACCACTATTGCTTCGTTTGCGCCCGCAACCGCATTTTGAAAGCCCTGTTCAATTCCTGCGGGGCAATCAACCAGAATATAATCAAAATCTTCTTTCAGCTGCTCGCAGATATTTTTAAGCTGTTCTTCGGTTACTGCCGATTTATCTCTTGTTTGAGCGGCGGCAAGCAAACAAAGATTAGGGTTTTTCTTGTCTTTAACAAGTGCCTGTTTTAATTTGCACCTTTCTTCGACAACGTCAACTATAGTATAAACTATGCGGTTTTCAAGCCCCAAAAGCAAATCGAGGTTTCTAAGACCGATATCAGTGTCTATTAAAACAACCTTGGAACCGCTTTTTGCAAGGGCGGTACCAATGTTTGCAGACGTTGTGGTTTTGCCCACTCCGCCTTTTCCCGAGGTTATGACTATTACAGAACCTGTCATTATTTTCTCCTTTAATCTTGCGCCAATTTAAAAAGCACTATATTATCATCAACAATTCTCGCTTCTTCGGGGGTAAACACGGAGGATTTAACGATATACGGAATATTTCCGCCGTCAGGCCTCCTTGAATAACAGTTTGCAATTCTCAACTGAACGGCATTCATTTTCAATGCCCTGATTCTTGCTTCTCTGTTTCCTTTTGCTCCGGCATGGGCAATGGAGCCTAACACACCCCATACGGTAATGTCGCCCGTTGCCTTAATTTCGCTTCCGGGGTGGCAATCGCCGATTATAACAACATTTCCGTCATAATCTAAAATTTGCCCCGACCTTAAGGTTTGATGAACATAGACGGTTTTGTTTGTATCGACCGAAACGGGCTCATCTGTTGGCACGGCATAAAAATCCGCATTTTCTTCTTCATCAAATTCAAGTTTGTTTTCTTTTTCGTCCGCTTTCCTATAAACCCCTATTGTTTGCTTTTGGGGTTCGATATCTTGAAATTTAATGGGTTCAAGAGTTTTCCTTTCGCCAAATTCAAAGTTTAGAGTTTTATCATCTTTATTGGCAATGTCTTGTTCTTGAGCGGGCGGGGTTTGAGTTTCAGGCGGGTTTTCGTTTTCAACCGGTGCGGTTTCCGCCTTTGGCTGATTTTCTTCTAAATCCTGCGGACGTTTTATAAGGTTAAAATCGCTGCCGAATATGTCTGTCGAGCCGTTATTTATGTTATATAGAGTGTCTTTATAAGAAGCGTTTGTTGCGTTTAAACCGATTTCAAGACAAACATCTCTTGTAAGGTCGTTTGTTGTTTGAACAAAAGTAAGCCTGTGTCCGTAGCTTTCAACCATAGATTTTATAAAAATCATTTGAGATTGGTTAATTTCTAAATTATCAAGCTTTAATTTAACCGGAAGATTTTTTCCGGAAAATGAATCAAGCGCCTCGATAACCTCATTTACAATGCCTTTTGAATCAACGCTTTTTGTTAAGTCAATTTCTTGTATGTTTTCAAAACTTTGCATAACTTCCTGTTCTTACACTAATGCTATCTTACAAAAACCATGACATAAAGTGTAATTAAAAACAATTATTTTGTAAAGAAGGTTTACCTTAAAAAAACTGTTTAAAGTAAATTTTTTATTTTAGGGGTTTTATATGAAGTAAGTTTTTATAATATAATACAATTTATGAATGTTTCAAGGGTAAACGAATTTCAAACTTTTTATAACGCAAGACAGACTTTAGAGCAAAAATGCCTGCCAAATCAGCCTTCTTCGCTTTTGCCGCAACATGAAAAAGAAGAAAACCCGCATTTAAAAAAAGCTGTTTTGGGCGCCGCCTTTTTGGGTGCGGTTGTCCCCGTCATTATTTCAAATATTAAAAAAGGGAAATTAAACATTTTAAAAGACACATTTAAAAACGAAACTTCAGGGTTCAAAGATAAATTCAAGTCTTGTTTTGAGATGTTTGAAATTGAAAATGTCGGTGAAATTTTTGCTTCAAATGCTTGTGCGGTCGGGCTTGGGACATTAACAGGCGCAAAGTTATCCAAAACAAGCGAAGAAAAAAACGCCAGATATAAAGAAGGGACGTTTGAATTTTTAAACGGCACAATTCCCACCCTTCTTACAGGCGGAATAGAAAAATTTTCAAAAGAAACAGGCAAGATTAAAACTGTTCCCCAAAAAGCTGTCGCAATTGCCGCTTCCGTTCTGGGCGGCATGTTTATTGCAAATAAGGCTTCAAATAAAATAAACGAAAAAGTTTTTGATAAAGATAAAGAAATTAAAGAAAAAAGAAACTTCAGGCCGGCTGATTGTCTTGTCCATGCGGACGATTTATTAGGGCTTTTTGTTCTTGCGAAAGTTCCTTTTGCCAAATTTATTCAGGCGGATAAAATCTTGCCGCTTTTATATACAAGAGCGGGGTTTGAAGCGGGAACAAAAAGAGCAAAAGAAGACAGCGCTGTTTAAATCTTATTGCCCCTGATATGCCATGAGGTTAAAACGCCTAAGATTTTTCCTGAAAACCTTTTAAAATATGTAATTACTTTTAAACAAAATGTAACAGAATAAACATCAGGGGGAAAAGATTCAAATCGTAAGGGATTACAAAAGGCTATAGCAGACAGGGCTAAAACTATTCAGGGAAAACTTCCAATTTATCTGTAAACGCAAATTGCAAGCGCAGAGCTTGAATCTCTTTTTCCTTCCGCCCAAATTTCCGTGTCGGGGTCAATATTTAACAGGGAATAGTTAAAATAAGCGGAACGTCCCTCGTCTTTAGAAAATATTGATAAATCGCTTTTTTTGGTCAAATTTTTACAATAAAGCCCCGCTTCTTCTTCAGACGCTTTTGAAGAAGGTTTAGCACCGAAATAAATAAAGGGGGCACCGATTCTTGGAGAATTCGGAGAGAAAACCGTTAAAAATCCAACATCCTTGCCGACCGTGTTAGGGCTTTTTGCGCCGTTGACGTCATATATAACGTTAACGCACCCTTTTGGCTTTTCTTCGTCTGCGCTTAATTTTTGGCAGTTTTTATCGTATGCTATAAGAAGCGAAACCCCGTTTGGCGTTGTCGCCGCCCACATAAAAGAATCGCCGTCCTCAAAATTTACTTCGGAATTTTTCTGAGGCAGGGTTATATTTGAGTAACCGTCATAAGATTTATATGCTCCGATTTCCGGTTTCCATCCGCATTCTTTTATCCCCTCATTTTCAGGGTTGCAAACTTTTTCTATCTGCATGGTTTTATTTAAAAATTTGCCGGTAAAAACCCCGTTGGCGCTTGTGTTTTCGTCTTTTTCCGCTTTATTTATTCTTCCGTCAATCACGCTCAAGTTTTTCATGCCGTTTAAAAAGTTAACAGTCAGCACATATTTTTTTGCCTTAAAAACCCCCTGATTAACGTTTGTCAATAAAGAGGGCAAAATGAGCATGCCTGCTACCCCGAGTATCGTTAAAGTTAATAAAGCCTCTGAAAGCGTAAAACCTTTTTTATTCATAATTTAATTTTAACAACTCAAAGCTTATTTTGCAATATTTCAAAAAATTGATTATAATTAATGAATCACAACTTTAAAGCCGGGGGATAAATTGCAAAGATTTACGGGCATAATCGGGATTTTAGTTATAGTTTTAATTTGTTATTTAATTTCAAATAATAAAAAGAAAATTAGCTATAAAACCGTCCTTACGGGGTTTTTCCTTCAATTTACCCTTGCCGTTTTTGTGCTAAAAGTTCCTCTGGGGCAAAAAATTTTGGCTGTTATTTCAAAGGGCATAGAAAAACTTTTACAGTTTTCTAACGAAGGCGCAAACTTTGTTTTCGGGTTTTTAAATGATTCTCCGGATAAAATTAATTCTATTTTTTATGACGGGGCGGCGTTTGTCTTTTCAATAAAATTAATTTCCACTTTGATACTTGTGCTTGCGATTGTAAACATACTTTATTACTTTGGCATAATGCAGAAGGTAGTCGCATTTTTTGCAAAAATAATGTATAAAATCATGAATGTTTCAGGCGCAGAAGCCCTGTCCAACATTGCAAGCGCATTTGTCGGACAGGTCGAAGCGCAAATTATGATCCGCCCTTATTTAAAAACGGCTACAAAATCGGAGCTTTTAGCCTCTATGACAGGCTCTATGGCTTGCATTGCGGGGGGAGTTATGGCTATTTATATAGCTATGGGGGTCCCCGCAAAATTTTTGCTTGCCGCCTCTGTTATGGCTGCCCCGGGGGCTCTTGCAATAAGTAAAATAATTTATCCTGAAACCGAAGAAAGCCAAACAAAAAATGACGTTAAAATAACGGTAGAGAGAGTGCATGTTAACCTGATAGATTCAATAGCAAATGCCGCATCGGATGGAATGAGAGTTGCTCTGAATGTTATAGCGATGATTATTGCTTTGATTTCCTTGATTGCAATTGCGGACTGGGCGCTTTTAAAAGCGGGGCTTTTTTTGCATGATATCTGTCATATTACCTTGCCTTTCATTGATCTTACACATCTGAGCATTAAATCAATATTGGGGCTTATTTTCTCTTTCTTTGCACTTGTAATGGGAGTCCCCCTTGAAAATGTTTCTCAAGTCGGCGCATTAATGGGCGAAAAGCTTGTGTTAAACGAATTTATAGCATATAGCGATTTAACCCGAATGAAAGAAATTTTAACTCCGAAGGCTGTAACAATTGCGAGTTTTGCGCTTTGCGGGTTTGCAAATTTCGGCTCAATAGCTATTCAAATCGGCGGTATAGGGGAGCTTGCCCCCGAGCGAAGAAAAGATATAGCACAGCTTGGTATAAGGGCTCTTACCGCCGGAACTTTTGCATCTTACGTTTCAGCCTGTATGGCGGGGATATTAATGTGATAGTTAATGAAATCTTAGAATTTGAATACACAGAAAAACTCCCTCTTAAAACAAGCATTATTGAAGATTTCATAAAATCAAAAGGGATAGATTTTGTGCGCTATTCACTTTTAAAAAAAGAGGGAAATAAAATCATAATTTCGGTTTCGGGGGTTAAAAATGCCCCGGTTGAATAACCGGGGCAAAAGCTTTATTTATCGTCTTTATTTATCGTCAAGCGCCGCAACACCCGGAAGAGTTTTTCCTTCGATAAATTCAAGGGAAGCACCGCCCCCCGTTGAAACATGAGTGAAGTTTTCCGCCTTAGATAATTTTTTAGCCGCAGAAACCGAATCTCCGCCGCCTATAACAGAAATTGCGCCGTTTTTGGTCGCCTCAACAATAGCGTCTAATACCGCCTTTGTGCCTTCGGCAAATGCAGGGTTTTCAAACGCTCCGACAGGCCCGTTCATAAGGATGGTTTTTGATGTTTTTAAAACATCGGCAAATGCTTTTCTTGATTCCATGCCGGCGTCCACCCCTTCGAAACCGTCCGGAATTTCATTTATTTGAACAAATTTATTTTCGCCCTTGCCCGAAAAATCGTTTGTAACAAGAACATCAGTCGCCATAACAAGCTTAACGCCTTTTTTTGTGGCTTTTTCTTCAATTGCCTTTGCAACTTCAAGTTGGTCGTTTTCGCAGATTGAATTTCCGATTTTGCCGCCGTTGGCTTTAACAAAAGTGTAAGCCATGCCGCCGCCTATAATTAAGTTGTCTACCTTATCAATTAAGTTTTCCAAAACTCCTATTTTGGAAGAAACTTTTGCTCCGCCGACAACAGCCGTAAAAGGCCTTTGGGGGTTATCAAGCGCCTGTGATAAACACCTCAATTCTTTTTCCATTAAAAGTCCGGATACTGCCGGTTTTAAAACTTTTGCAAGTTTAGCGGTCGAGGTGTGGTTTCTGTGAGCTGCGCCGAATGCATCGTTTACGTAAAAGTCGCCGAGTTTTGCAAGCTCATTGGCAAAGGTCATGTCGTCGTCTTTCGCTTCTTCGGCTTTATAATAGCGAATATTTTCAAGAAGCGCAATTTGTCCGTCCTTAAGGGTTGCAATCATTTCCAAAGCAGACTTGATGTCTTTTATAAATAAAACTTCTTCCCCTAAAAGCTTGGTCATATATTTTGCAACGGGCTCAAGAGAAAACTCGGGGTTGACTTCCCCTTTCGGGCGCCCCAAATGCGCCATTAAAATAATTTTTGCGCCTTTTTCTTTTAAAAGGCTTAATGTGGGTAAAATTGCCTGAATTCTTGTGTCGTCGGTAACGTTTTTGTTATCGTCGAGAGGAACGTTAATGTCGACTCTAACGAGGGCTTTTTTACCTTGGATGTTTTCTAAATCTTTAATTGATTTTTTCATTTATAGCTCCTTTATTTTGTCGGAACCATTTTACAATGAAAAAATACTAAAAACCAGCCTTAAATCGGGCCGGTTATTTTTAACGGAAAAATGAGGAAAATTTGCTTATTAAATCAACCCTGAAATTTAGCTTTCGTAGTTAATATTTCTTTTTGGAATTCCCGCACTCATTGTCATGCCGAGGCGCATTGTCTGGCTGTTGATTTTTTCAATTTCACGCTCAACCGCCCCTGAGAAAACATTTTCATTATCTTGAAGATACAATAAAAGCGGGTCAATCATGCTGTTTATTGCATTTTCGATACTTTCTGCGGTTTTTTCAATCGTTTTTTGTCTGTCAGGAATGACATTATAACCAAACGATTTGATATTATTAAGCATGATTTACCTCAAGTTCTTTATATAATATTTGTTCGTCCTTTTTTTAATTCTACTTTAATAATTTGAGGGTAATTGTAAAGAAAGTTTTACAAAATTTTAGGTTCAATATATTATTTTCCCGTTTGCGGCTGATATTTTGAACAAAATAAAGTATAATAACAAAATATAAATGTAACATTTTGTTAACACTGTATTAAAAACAGGCACTTTTTATTTTCATACATCTTATAAAAGAAGTGAAGGTTAAAATAGTTAGAACTTGAAAGGGCTTTGAAGAACTGATGAATTTAAAAAATTTAAAATTGGTTAAAAAGTTGAGCAATATCGCACCGAAAATTAAATGGGTGATGTTTAAAAACGCTCAAGATTACAAAATTAATTCTAAATATATAGACTACCTTATCCCCGACGAAAAGGAAAGCGTGGAAAAGGACAATTTAAGACTTGAAGCAATGGTTCAGGAAAGCCTTATAAAAGAGTTCGGTCCCTCCATTAAAAATTCTAAGTCTTGGGGGCTTTTGGTTGATGCGGTTGTGTACAACCTGAAGAAAAAACAGCTTGAGGCGTTTGACGACATCGAAGAAGAGTTAAATATGTAAAAATCCCAAAACATGCGCCTTTAAATTTATAATTAAAAATGGTATAATGATACAAATTGCACATTGACATGGGGATGTATCGGATTTTGACAGGGCGATTGTATTTGTCCGGCTGCATGCCGGAGGGTAGTTTCTCCGTTATCAACATACAAAAAAATAAACGCTAACAACGTAATTGATGCTAGAAATGCTTTCAGAGCTTCCGCTCTTAAAGCAGCCTAAGAAATAGGTGTAGCCACTTCGCAGAGTGAATTTGCAATTTTGCGGGGTCAATTTTGCAAATACAAGGCAGGCTATTAAGGCGGCTTGCCCCAAGTTTTATGCCTTAAAAGTTGCTTTTCTTTAAAAAAAGACAGGGTTAAAGCCGTTAAGTTCCGATTTTTTCTTAATTTAACCTTAAAGAATTAAAATCTAAGCATGTAGATGCTTACCAAATGCCGTTTTGGACGCGGGTTCAACTCCCGCCATCTCCATAAATCCATAAATTAACCGCTTCTAAGAGGCAAAGGCGGGACCCGTTCGGCGTCTGTCCATAGAGAGAAATTAAAGCCGATTGAGCCTTTTTTAATGAACCCGTTATGTACATTCGGGGTTTGAGCGCGAATAAGAAAATGAGCAGACATTGAAGGCGGTCTGCCCCCATAAAGAAATTCGGTTTAGTGCGAATGTAAAAGACATTTCCCACCATCTTCAGCTTATGTTTTTTAATAATTTAGAAAAAGGCGGGATGAGGCTTTATTCGTGAATAAAAGGAAGGACAGGCGGCAAAGTTTAAGCGCATTATTATTTTGCAAACTAAAAGTTTGATTTTAAATAAATCCCCCGCCTTAATCGGCGGGGAATTTAGCCAAAATATAAAGTTATTCAACAATACCCGAGATAATTTTATATATTATCTTTAATTCTTCCTCGGTTGCTTTTAGCAGGAGCAAGTTTATTTGTTCTTTTAAGGCTTCGTTATTTTTCAGGTGAGAGGTCAAAAAGAGTTTTGTATAATCAACATCAAGCGCATTTGCAAGTTTTTCGATTAAATCAGCTTTAGGAAAGCTTCTTCCTGTTTCAATATGGCTTATGTGTTTAGGGTCAATGCCCGTTATTTCGGCAAGATGAGATTGAGTTATGCCTTTTTTAATCCTTAATTCTTTTAATCTTAATCCGAAATCCTTTTTTAAATCCATAAATCACTCCTTTGCTCAAGGATAATAGGAGTTATATAAGTTATAAACCGTATTAAATACATACAAATAATTAAAAAATATGTTTTAAATATTGTAATTCCGTATTAAATATGGTAAAATTTTTGAAAAAGATGTCTAAGATAGAGAATTTTATGAAAAACAGTATTAAAGTTGCAATTCCCTTAAAAACAAACAGCGAAAGGGTCAAAAATAAAAATTTGCGCCCGTTTTATAACACAGAGAGTCTTTTTGACATAAAAGCAAAACAACTGCTCAAGGTGTTTTGCCCTGAAGATGTTTATGTATCCTCAGAAAACCCCGATGTTGAAAAAATTTGCAAAAGATACGGGTTCAATTTTCATTTAAGAGATATATCTCTCACTTTAAAAACCGCACGGGAAAATAACATAGTAAAAGCGGTGGTTGGCGCAATTGAGGATAAAACTGCGGACGTTATGTGGGTTCAGGTAACCCAGCCTTTATTTAACGAATTTGAAGATATCTTGAACCTGTGGAGGAACCTCGATAATACTTACGATTCGCTTGCCGTTGTGAAAAAGGTTTCGCACCATATCTTAGACAATAAAGGCAATCCGGTTAATTTTAATTTTGGCTATTGGCATAAAATATCACAGGACTTGCCTTTGATGTATGAAGTTACATGGTCTGCATTTATTATGAAAAGGCAAATGTTGGATGAGGCTCTGTATCAAATCGGAAGAAACCCTTATCTGTACGAAACAAGCGCCCCTTTAGTCGACATAAATGACCCTTTGGATTTTGAAACTGCTCAGATACTTTATGGGCATTATTTAAAAAATAAGGCTTAATTTATTTTTTTAAAAATCATTTTTAAAATTCTTGTTAAGCGGTTTGCATTATTCTGCGGCATGAATTAATATAGTTCTATGGAAGATATCATTAAGCCGAAAGTTTCTGTTGTTGTACCTTGTTATAACGTTCAGGATTATATTTTTGACTGTTTAAATTCAATTGTTAACCAAACCTTAAAAGAGCTTGAAATAATAATAATAAATGACGGTTCGACCGATTCAACCGAAAATATTATTAAAGAATTTGCAAAAAAAGACAAAAGGATAATTTTTATAAATCAAAAAAACTTCGGGCTGTCCTATGCAAGAAACAAAGGGGTTGAGGCTGCTTCGGGGGAATACATATCTTTTGTCGATTCAGACGATTGGATTACCCCTGATTATTTGGAAAAGCTCTATTGTGCTTCTTTGAGAAACAATTGTGATATATCATGTTCTTCAATAATAAGAAAGGGCAAATATAAGCATAAATACAGAATTAACATTAAAAAAGAAGAGATATCGGCTGCCCTTGAAGATAAAATTAAAGCCGTAAGGGTGCCTTTTTCCTGTTATGTATGCGGCAAACTGTTTAAAAGAGAACTTATTCAAGACGAGCCTTTTAAAAACGGAGCATATTTTGAAGATGTGCTTTGGCTTCCAAATATTTTAAAAAAAGCCGGAAAACTCGTTACGGTTCCTGGAATTGCATACTATTACCGTGTTAATCAAAATTCAATAGTCAAAAAAAACGCAAACAAAAAGAAACAAAGAGATTCTTACATTGCCAAAAAATTTATTGTTGATTTTTTTGAAGAAAATAACCTTGTGTTGGCTGAAAAAGAAAAAAACATAACAAAATCAATAAAATATTTTCTAAATATTCCCTTATTAAAACTTAAAGAGAAAAATTTCTTGCATACATGGTATCTTTTTGGCTTTTTGCCCGTTTTTAGATATATTGATTTTGATTCTCACTATATTTTTAAATTTTTCAATATAAGAATTTCAAAACGCCATAAGTCCGAGTTTGAATATCAAAAAGCGGTAAAAAAAGGAACAACCGATAAAAAAAGAACGCCCGAAATCATTGTTTCTCTTACAAGCCACCCAAAAAGAATAAATTTTGTATATATAACCTTAAATACTCTTTTAAATCAAACTCTAAAACCGGATAGAATTGTTTTATATCTTGCGGAAAATGAATTTATAAACAGAGAAAATGATTTGCCAAAAAGCCTTTTAAGCCTTAAACCCTTAGGGGTTGAAATCAAGTGGTGTCCTAATCTTTACTCTTATAAAAAACTTGTCCCCGCACTTAAAGACTTCCCCGGCGATATAATTGTAACTGCTGATGATGATTTATATTACGATGAAGATTGGCTTTTAAATTTGTATAAAACTCACCTTAAATATCCCGACTGTGTTTGCGCGCACAGAATCGTGAAAATGAAAATAAACGAACAAAATAAAATTGAATCTTATCCGAGAGATACCCATTTAGAAAAAAAGTCTGATTCCCCCTCTTTTTTATATCAGCCTATGGGGGGTGCAGGGTGCTTATATCCTCCGAATTGCCTTTATAAGGATATTTTTGATTCTGATAAATTTTTATCTTTAATTAAAACCCATGACGATATTTATTTTTGGGTCATGGCAGTTTTAAAGGGTACAAAAACCGTTCCGGCAACGGGGCGCACTTTTGAAATATTGCCCGTTGAAGAAACTGTTAATAGCGGGTTGTGCAAAATAAACAACAATAAAGGCTTCGGCATGAGCCCGGACAATGCTTTTGATATAATAACAAAAGAGTATCCGCAAATTATTGATATAATAAAAAATTCTTTCTGCTGATATTTTTATATCTTTGTGGTAATATTACCCTCGTAGATTTTTTTACATACTTTAAGGGCTAATTTTAAATTATGGCAAAACAAATCGGAATACCGCGCGCAATTTCATATTATAATAACTACCCTTTTTATTACGCTTTCTTTAAAGGGCTTGGGGTTGATGTTGTTTTATCGGATAAAACAACATCAAAAACAATAAACGACGGCACAAAGTTTCTTGTATCGGACACTTGCCTCCCCATTAAGGTTTTTGCGGGACATGTCATAAACCTTCTTGAAAAAGGATTAGACACAATTTTTATTCCCTCGATTCAATCTGTCGGTTATAAAATCAATAATTGCAGCAAAATAAGGGGGCTGCCCGAAATTATACGTAACGTTATAGATATGCCCTTTAAAATGATTGAACCGACCCTTGATAAAACGGAAGGAATCGGCTTAAGGGATTTTTGCGCCCAAATTGCCTACCAGCTTGAAATTTATGATGAAAAATTGATAGATTCCGCCATAAAATCAGGGCGGGACATGTATAACAACTTCATCCAAATGGCAAAATCGGGGTTGCCGTATAAAGCCGCCCTAAATAATGCGCTTGTGGGAAAATTTGAAAAGAAAAAAAATGAAATTACAAAATCTGTTTCGGTTGCTATAATGGCGCATGGGTATAACCTTTTTGACGAGAGAATTTCTCTTAACTTAATTAAAAAACTTGAAAAAATGGGGGTTAGGGTTTATACATCCCTGAACGTTTCAAGAGAAGAAGCGCTTGATTCTATCCATGAACTCGGCGAAATACAGTATTGGGCAAACGAGCTTGATTTAACAGGATGTGCCGCACATTGCCTTTTAAGCGGCAAGGCAGACGGAATAATTGCGCTTTCTGCGTTTGGGTGCGGTCCTGATTCTTTAATGGTGGATGAAATTCAATACCATGCTGAGAAAAAAAACATGCCTGTCCTGCATTTAACTATTGACGAACACACGGGCGAAGCCGGCTTTGTTACAAGGCTTGAAGCTTTTATTGATATGCTTATAAGAAAAAAAAGAACTTTAAAGAAAAAACCAAGCGAAATTTCGCCCCGCACAAAGGTTTCAAAAGAAGAGCAAATGCTCATTAACATATAAAATGGATAAAAAATATTATTACAAAGGGGCTGTTCATATCCATACAATTTTTTCGGACGGAAGCGAAGATGTCCGTTCTATTGCCAAAAGCGCAAAAAAAGCGGGGCTTGATTTTATAATAATAACCGACCACAATAATTTTGAAGCTAAAGAGGGGATTATTGAAGGGGTTTTAGTTATAAAAGGGGAGGAGATTTCCCCTTTGAACAAAAAAAACCATTATCTTGCATTTGACATAAAAGAGCTTATTTTGCCTGATGAAGATCCGAAAAAAAATGTTGAAAACGTTAAAGCGCAGGGCGGGTTTGGCTTTGCGGCACATCCTTTTGACGGAAGAGGGGGAAAGAGAAAAAATTCTTATCCTCCGATTTTTTGGACGGATGAAGAAGTAATTCCTGACGGAGTTGAAATTTGGAACTATTTTTCAAGCTGGGGCGAAAAATATAACGATAAAAACATTTTTACCAAGGCGTGCGCATACTTTTTTAAAAACTGTTTTGTCAAGGCTCCGGATAATCTGTCTATTGAATGGTGGGATAAATTAAACAGGCAATCGGAAAAAATTATCCCCGCATTAATGGGAGTGGATGCGCATGCTCTAAAATATCGGGATATAATTCCCGTAACCGTTTTTGATTATTTGCCGATGTTTAAAACCTTAACAAATGCGATTATTTTAAATAACCCCCTTGAAGGGGATTTTAAAAAGCAAAAGCAAGATGTGTTAAATGCTCTAAAAAACGCCTCATGTGTGATGTTTAACCAATACGTTTCAAAAAATATCCCCGAGATTTATATTTCAAATAGAGATAAAAAAGCTTATTCCGGAGAAAAAATTAACCTTGATGATGAAACTTATCTTAATATTAAAACAAAAGGAAAATATTTATTAAAAATTATTTACAATGGAGAAGAATTATATCATTTTCAAACAGACTGTTGTAGAATGCTAATAGACAGAACAGGAAAGTACAGAATAGAAATATATAAAAAAGACAGAGGATACGCTTTTTCAAATCCTATAGTCGTTTTATAAACAGCTTTTTTCGGGGGAGTCTTGAAATCTAAAATAAGCAAAAGACAAATAAAAAGATTTTCTCAAATGGAGGACACTATATCCGCCAAAGATAGAGTTGTGGCATGGCCGAGAATGGGGAGAATCGACATCCCGCTAAAAGCTTTTCTTATTTCATTGGGGACAAAATTTATTATCCCTCCCCAAAACAGCAATAAGACTTTAGAAATCGGAGTTAAAAACAGTATTGAAGGAATTTGCCTTCCTTATAAATTAAACCTTGCTAACTATATTCAAGCGCTTGAATCCGGCGCAAATACGTTAATGATGTTTCAGGCGCCCGGCTCATGCCGTTTTGGAAATTATACAAAAATGGCTCAAAAAACTTTGAAAAAAATGGGCTATAAATTTGACATGGTCGTTTTTGATATGTATCAAAGCAAAATGAAACAAACTCTTCGTGCGCTGTATCATGTTACGAGGTGTAAAAACCCGTTTAAATATATAAGGGGGTTTGGAATCAGCTTTGCAAAACTTTTGGCAATTGATTTAGCCGAAAAATTAACCTTTAAAACCCGTCCCAGAGAGCTTAAAAAGGGGGACGCACAAAATTGTTACATGAAGTGTCTTGATATGATTGACAAAGAAAACAGCCTGTTTAAAGTTTGGTTTTTGAGGTCAAAAATTACAAATGAGTTTGGCAAAATCCCTGTTAATAAAGAAAAAAAAGTTCCCCTGGTTTATCTTTTAGGCGAGTTTTTTGTTTTGCTGGACCCTTATACGAACCATTACATAGAAAAAGAACTCGGAGAAATGGGAGTTGAAGTCCAAAGGCAGATTTGGTTCGGAGATTGGCTTTGCCATGTTTTATATCCTTCATTTTTATATAAAAAAGAACCCCACAGAAAAAGGTGTGTAAGATATGCGAAAAAATATATGAAACGTGCAATCGGGGGAGAATCAATAGAAACAATAGGCGACACTGTTTATGCAGCTCAAAATAACGCAGACGGCGTGATACACCTTATGCCTTTTTCTTGCATGCCGGAAATTGTTTCTCAAAATATTCTCCCAAAAGTAAGCAGAGAAGAAAATATCCCCGTTTTATCCCTCGTTTTGGACGAGCAAACGGGAAAAGCCGGATATATAACCAGATTAGAAGCATTTATAGATTTAGTCAGAAGGAAAAAAATAAAAGAGGAAAATATCAATGTTTAAAAAATCGAGAAATGCAATGACGCCCGAGAGGCTAAAATATTACAGACATTTAATAGGTGGGGCGTTGACCTGTGTTAAAAGCAGAATCTCCAAAACCCCGAAACCTCTGTGTTTTTCATTAATGGTAACATCAAAGTGCAACTGCAACTGCGACTTTTGTTTTTGGAAACACAAAAAAGATAACGATGAAATGTCCCTGAGTGAAATTCAAAGGCTTTTAAAAGAAGCCGGCGAAATCGGATATTTAGACAGTATCTTATGGGGCGGAGAACCTTTATTAAGACAAGATTTTACGGAAATTACAAAGGCTTCTTCCGATGCGGGGCTATATACCAAAATCGCAACTAACGGCTGGTTTTTGGAAGATAACCCGGGGTTTGGACAGTATACCGATTTGTCTTTCGTGTCGCTTGATGCCGTGGGGAAAGTCCATGACGATATAAGACACTTGCCCGGCATTACGGATAAAGTTATGAACGGGATTGAATATCATAAAGTCCATTCTCCGAAAATGAGAATTTATGTCTGCTGTACGGTTTCTGCCAAAACCGATTTTGAGCAGATTAAAGATGTTGCAAATTATTGCAAAAGTGCGGATATCCTTCTTTACTTTACCGTGAACAAATCGAATCAAGCTCTTGAAGAAGCTCAAAATGTTAAGGAAACAGAACTTGAAACGGACAAATTAAGTGAAATTTTTATAAAAATTAAAGAATTAAAAAAACAAGGGTACCCGATTAGAAATTCTTACTATTTTATGGATTATATAATTAATAAGAAAAACTATTACGAATGCCACTGGCCGAGGCTTTCAACCGTCATTTACTCAAACGGCGATATGCTTCGCTGTTACGACAGAAAGCCTTTTATAAGCGTAAAAGACAGACCATTGAAAGAAGTTATTAAAGACCCTCTTTTTGTGGAAACGGTTAATAAATGTAAAGATTGTAAACTAGCATGCATTGGTAATTATGCCCTTGACGCTTCCGGGCTGTGGAAACTCGAGTGGCCGGCAATTAAATCGTTGATGGAAATTGCAATAACTTGACATTTGAAATTGTCAATGGTAGTTAATTATTAGAGGATGATTTATGAGATTTATGAGAAAAGTTGCACTATCTATAACATTAATTGCATTACTTTCCTTTTGCTGCACGGCTAATGCTATCTTAATAGATGATGATTCAGAGCTTTCCGCAAGGCAAAACCGGAATACCGCAAATATGCAAAGAAACTTAAACCAAACCCAAATGCCCGCATATCCGAGAGGGAATTTTAGAGATGTCAATTCAAATGTCGGCTTGCCGCTTGAAACAAGATATTTTGATAATTCCGTAAATAAAATGCCTTATGCAAACCCAAACAGTAATTCCCAATACAACATGGGCGGGGAATACGGGCAAATGGCACAGCCCTATGACAGCATTATAGAAATGCCCTTTAAAAACAATGCCGCAGAAAATGCCTTCTCTAATAACTACCAGAGTTTAAATTCCAAAAACGGATATCAGTATCAGGAGCTAAGCGGTATAGAAAAGCTTTTTAACGGGGATGAAATCAACATGACAAATGTTCCCCTTATGCAGGTCGGATACGATCTTTTTGCTCCTCAAATAACCGGAGGAAACGAGAGAACGGGCAAATTTGACGATAACTATAAATTTAGCATAGGAGAAAGGGTTAACGCTTATCTTTACGGTGATTCCGTCGACATCATGGCGATTTCCGGCTCAAACCTTTTAAGCCCCGTTGTTCAAACCGAAGTTGACTCGAAAGGAAATATTTTTATTATAGGCATAGGGCTTACTCCTGCCGAAAATAGGTCAATAAGCGAAGTTGAAAGAGCAATAAACGCTGCCGCTTCAAAAAAATATAAAAGTTTAAAAATTAAACTCAGTGTTGCTTCAGGTCAGGATTTTTCCGTTTTTGTATACGGGCAAGTTAACAAGCCGGGTAAAGTAACGGTTAATAATAACTCCTCAATAACCGACGCTTTAGGAGCAGCAGGCGGGGTTAAAAAGACCGGTACTTTGAGAAAAATTAAATATACAAGCGGCAAAGCCACAAGGGATGTCGACCTTTATAAAGCGCTGTTTCAGGGAAATGACGACAATATAATTTTAAGACCTAACGATAAAATATTTGTCGGCCCGATTGGTTCTGTCGCCGCAATTAAAAATGGCGTCGGCGTTAACGGAATTTATGAAATAAAAGAGGGTGAAACCCTTCAAAATTTAATAACGTACGCAGGAGGGCTTTTACCCGGAACCGAAACCGATGAAGTTACTTTGACTTCTCTTGATACAAAAACAAAACAAAGGCATGCCTCTAATGTTAGTTTTGTCGAAGCTTCGAGAACAAAACTCAAAAATGGCGACATGGCAGAATTTCGAGAACTTTATAACGTGGCTGAAAATACCGTAGTTTTACAGGGCAACATTAAACACCCCGCAACATTTGCATATAAAGACGGTATGCACTTGTCGGATATCTTAAAAAGCGAAGACGAATTGCTTGAAGAAACTTTTATAACGCAGGCGGTTATAAGGAGAGTGTCGGGGAAAAATAACACGATAGAAACAATCCCCGTATTCTTAAAAGAATTCTTTCAGGGGATGAACGACCCTTTGTTACAGCCTAGAGATATAATCAACATTTATAAAAACACAAATTCGGATTTTGTGGATGTATACGGCTGTATTACAATGCCAAAACATATTACATATAAAGAAAACATGACTTTGGGCGATATTTTAACAGAAATTCAATTTGTAGATTCTGTTGATGCGGAAACAAACAACGAAACAAATGTTTCATTTACCGAAGATGACGCAACGGGCGTTTTATCGGCAGGCACCACAAACAGCAACCGGATAATTTCGGCTGAAAATGTTGCGGTTGAAATTACGGGGCAAGACAATTTTACAAGGCTTTATTACCTGTATGACATCATGATAAACGGAAATAAAATTAACGAGATTCTTCTTCTTCCTTCGGACAAGGTTTTCTTTAGAGCACTAAGAGAAGGCGAAATGGTTAAAAATGTCCGTGTGTCCGGTTTTGTTAAACACCCCGGAGTGTATAAATTTGTTGAAGGCAAAACCTTAAAAGATATGATTGAGCTTGCGGGCGGGCTTGATGAAAGAGCCGATTTAAGAGGAACCGTATTTATCAGAAAAAACCTTCAAGCAAGCCAATCTGACCTTGCCATTAAAAATAACGAAAGAGATATTAAACTTATAGAAGGAAGGCTTGCGGGCGGATATCGCCAAACGGAAAGCGAAATTGAATCCAGATCGGATATGATTAACACGCTGAAAGAAGAAGGAAACAACATGGAAAAAAGATATACGGGGCAAATTGCTCTCGATATCAAGTCAAACGACCTTGACAAAATTAAGAGCATTGATAACCTTCAAATTCAAGACGGAGATGAAATCTATATTCCAAGAATTTCTAACCATGTTAGCGTTATCGGCGAAGTTTACAACGAACAGTCTTTTGTATACAGAAAAGGCACAAAAGTTAAACAGTATATCAAAGAGGTCGGTGGATATACTCCAAACGCCTCTAAGTTCAGACTTTACAAAGTGGGAGTTAACGGAAGAGCGGAAAAAGTCCATGGGTGGACAAAAATAGCCGAAGGGGACACTATTGTTGTTCCGAGAAAAATCTCCGGCAACGACTGGCTGACCCCCATCTGTGATGCTCTAAAGGGCATAGCTTCAATTATCTCAACTGCTTTTGTCGTAACAAGGTGGTAGTATAAAACTTACAGAGGGCGAAATGGGAAGTTTATCAAAATCGGTCAAAGTAATGTTTGCTTTTGATTTAACTATATTTTCGCTCTCTGTATATTTTTGGTATGAATTTTACAAGTTGCCCTTTATATACGGAATCCCTATTATTTTAACCGTTTTGACGGGAATTGCCGTTCTTTTTTTAAAATCCAACTATACAATAAGGGAATTTAATATAAATCTGAAGAACATCTACCTTTTATTTGAAGGAATTGTCCTTGCGCATATTCCCTGTATCGCTTTTTTGTTATTTGCGGACGGTTTAACCGTAGAAAAGTTTTTGATATCAAACGTTTTAACTATTTTTATATTGCTTGAAGCTTATAGAATTTTTTTCCACTACTACCTTTTTTATTTAAAAAAAAATAAAAATATCCTTATTATAGGGACAGGAACAAGAGTCAAAGTTTTAGCCGATGAAATTCAAAATAAAAAGGCTTTGAGGATGAATATTGCGGGGTTTTACAAATCTGATGACAACGAAGAAGAAATTATTCCCGATAGCTCCATCCCGATTTTTGAGCCGGATGAAAAGTTAGCTGATATTATTGATAAACTAAATATTGATATCGTTATTATAACTGAAGCTCTAAAATGTATAATCGAGCTTCCTTCAAACATTGAACTTTATAAAATGCCCGATTTTTACGAAATGGCAACGGGAAAATTTTACGTTGATGATAAAACAATTTTTGAATTATATTACCAATTTATAAAAAAACAGTCTTTGCTGTATGATTTTCTTAAACGTGTATATGATATCACTGCGAGCTTGATTATTTTAATTGTAACTCTTCCGATTACCGCTTCGGTTGCCCTTTTGGTATGGCTCAGCGACAAAAAAAGCCCTTTTTATTCTCAAAATCGTGTCGGAAAGGGCGGGAAAATTTTTAAATGTTATAAGCTAAGAACAATGAAAATAAATAACTATGTTCCCGTTAACCTTAAAAAGGGGGGGTATGCAAAAAATCAGGATGAAGATGACAGAGTCATTCCTTTTTGCAAATTTATAAGAAAAGCCCGCTTTGATGAAATTCCGCAGATGATAAACATTTTGAAAGGAGATATGTCAATTGTGGGCCCCAGAGCCGAGTGGGAAGAGGTTGTAAATATTTATCAAAAAGAAATTTCTTATTATAATTGCCGCACATGGGTTCAAACAGGCTGGACAGGCTGGGCGCAAATTAATCAGGGGCACTGTATAAATAATGACGACATAAAAGAAAAACTCGAATATGATTTATACTATTTGAAAAACAGAAATATTTTATGGGAAATAGGAATTTTAGTAAAAGCAATTTTTCTTGCGCTTGGAGGCAGGCATGCCTAGATGTGCGGTTATTTTATCGGGCGGGTTCGGCACAAGGCTTTCTCATATAGTATCAAATGTGCCAAAGCCCATGGCTTTTGTTGGAGGGAAACCCTTTCTTGATTACATAATTGAAAATTTAAAAAAACAAAACTTTGATAAGTTTATTTTTTTAACGGGTTATTTAGCGGATGTTATCGAAAATCATTATAAAGATTTAAGCGGCGTCCGTTTTATCAGAGAAACAACCCCGCTTGGGACGGGAGGGGCGCTTTTAAACGCATACGAATATTTAAACGATGAGTTTTTTGTAATAAACGGAGATACTTTTTTTGACATAGATTTTTCCCTGCTTGAAGATTTTGGCAAAAATTTGCCTGTGGCACTTGCCTTAAGATATTCAAAAGACGTTGAAAGATACGGGTTTATAGAAATTGACGAGGGCTATAAAATTAAATTTTTTACGGAAAAGGGTCAATTGCCTAATGATAGAGTAGACGGCTTTATTAACGGCGGAATTTATTATATGAAGAAAAATGTTCTTTTTGAATTTTTAAATTCCTTTAATAATAAAACCCTCTCGCTTGAAAATGAAATTTTTCCGAAATTGACTTCAAAGGGTTTAATTTACGGGCTTCCTTTAGGCGGGTGCTTTATAGATATCGGGGTTCCAAACGATTATTACAGAGCGCAGTCCCTTGTTCCCGATTGGCTTAAAAAAGAACCCGCTCCGGCGCTTTTTGTTGATAAAGACGGCACAATTATAGAAAACACGGAATATCCGAGCGGAGAGGAATTTAACATAATTGAGTCAACCATAGATACGGTTAAATCTTATTATAAAAAAAACTACCGTATTGTAATGGTTACAAATCAAGCGGGCATTGCTAAAAACAAATTTACGCTTAATCAAATGCAAGCCGGATTTAACGGAATAAAAAAAGTGTACGAAAATCACGGCATAACTTTTGATGATATCGAATTTTGCCCCTATCATAAAGACGGGATAATAAAAGAATACAGCTATGATACTATTTTAAGAAAGCCAAACCCCGGAATGATTTTATCTGCATGCGAAAAATTGAAAATTGATTTAAAAAATTCGGTAATGCTTGGAGATAATAAATACATAGACAATATAAAGCTCCCTTATCTTAAATGTATCATTTTACAAAATAATAACTTTTAATTTCGTAACACCGCTTCGGAATAAAGCTTTATGCCTTCATTCATATTCGGATGAATAAAATCTACAAGATATTTTTTTTGTATGTATTTATCAAGGTTATCCGAAATATATTTATTGGGGTCTATATATAAATCGTTTTCTTTTTTGCACCACACCTTCAGGGCATTAGAATATTTTTTGCCTAAAGCCGTTTTTTGGTCGTAATTTGGTTTTGAGATAATATCTCCGTCGGCTGAAACCCATGGGGCGATAAAGACAAATTTTGCATTAGGATTTTTATTTAAAATTATCCTTTTCAGCTTTTCTAAATTGCCGATATATTCTTTTTCGTCCATAGCACAAATTTTAGCTTTTCTATATCTTATGTCGTTTACTCCGATTGCAATAACATATAAATCGGCGTTTGCGGAGGCTATTTCATCCGAACGTTTTAATAATAATGTTTTTGTGGTGGCGCCGCCAAAGCTTATATTTATTACATTGCCGGATATAAGGTTTTCAATCGGTTCATACCATGGGGCGCCGTTATTGTTTGAGCCCTTAGTTATCGAATCGCCTATAAAACAAACATTTTTTGAATTTTTTAAAAGCTGATACATTTTGCCCTGTTTAATTTTTTCATCAATAACCAAGGGTTTTGCTTTTTTTCTTAAAAATCCTTTGGCGTCAAAATAATATCTTTCTTGCGCCATGTCAATTTCCATTTCCTGCCCGAGCATATATTTTGTAGTAAGCCTGTGCGCTTCTTTTACCCTGTCAAAATCGTAAGTGCTCAATTTAAAATCGGAGTCATTAATTTTGTAAGCATTTTTATATATATCATATAAAGGAATTGCTCTAAAGTTGCCGTTTATCGGGCTTTGAGTCCACATTGGTATTATTGAGCCGCCTATTATCTTTTTGGTTTTCTTATCAATATAAATTTCGCCAAGCGCACTTATATCGCCGTTATCTTTTTGATAAACGTTTGCGTAATTTCCGGGGGAATAAAGCACATATACGTTTTTATTGCCGGCATGTTTTATTTTAACGGGCTGCACATGGTGCGAGTGGTCGCCTAAAATTATGTCTGCGCCGTTTTTAATAAAAATATGCTCCCATATTGCTTGGAAAAAGTCTGTTTTTTCGGTAAAGCTCGGACCCCAATGAGGCAAAACAATTATAAAATCAGGGTTATACGATTTTGCAATTTTAAAATCATTCTCTACGGACTTTTTTGCTTTTCTAAAAGTTAATTCAAAAGGAGCCGGAATTATATTTGTAACATAGGATAAATCCCCGTCATAAAGCTCTTTTGTACTATAGCCGTTTACCCCGTATGTGTAAGATAAAACCGCAAATTTTAAGCCGTTTTTCTCAATTAATTTTACGCGGTTATTTTGTTTTTCTTCTTTTGTTTTATAAGACCCCGTAAAATCTATATGCTTTTTATTTAAAACATCAATTGTTCTGGCGGAGCCTTCAACTCCTGCGTCTAAACAGTGGTTATTTGCGGTTGTAAGAAGGTTAAAACCTGCGTCTTTTATTGCGTCTGCGTAAGAATCGGGCATATTTACATACAAAGTTTTGTTATCCCCGAAATTGCTTCTTGAAAACTTTTTAACCCCTTCTCCGAGCGGACCTTCAAGAACGCCTATCGCAAGGTCTGCCTCTTTTATATATTTTTTTGTATACTCAAAATTATTTTTAAAATCGTACGTATCACCGTTAAGTGCTCTTTTAACCTGATCTTCAAGCAAAATTAAATCGCCTGCAAAAATAATTTTATAAGCACTGTCAAATTCCTTTTCACGCTCTTTAGCCATTATTTCATGCTGCAGTGAATTTGATTTTAAAATAGGAGTCAGCCGTTCTTGTCTTTTTATCATTGGCATACACATTATAAATGCTATTATTATAAAAACGCCCGCCCTGAGTATATTAAACCACAAGCCGTATCGGCATAAAGCTTTTGAAGAAAAATCAAGACATTTATTTAAAATGGAAGATATAAAATCGGAACCCAAAACGGCGCAGATAACCGCCGAAAGTATCATAAAGGAAGTAAATTCAAACCAAGTTGATAGTTCAAATCCTTTAATTAAATTTTGAAAAAAGAATGCTGTCGGACAATAAAAAATAAGGATAGATAAGGAATTGCGTCCTATTTTTGTTAAAAAGGGCAGGGGCTTATTTTGAAAAATAATTAAAAAAGATAAAGCGCACAAGGCGGACAAAAGAAGAAATATCCCCCTTACGTACAAACTTCTGTATCGTACACCTTTTATAACATTAGGCAAAAAATCGTTTATCTCAAAAGAAAATATAGAGTTAAAAACAAAATAAAGCGTTAAGCCGATTAGTGCTATTGCGCAAAATAATAAAACTTTTTTGCTAAAAGCAAGCGATAAAATTTTATTTAAGATGTCTTTTGGAAATAAAAACCCTGCCATAAAAAAGGGATAAAAAATTATTATTGCACTGTATTGCACGGCAAGCCCCTCAGAAAAAGCCGCCATTAAAGAAATTAAAATCAAAAACGCCATTATGTTTTTGATTTTAGATAAATAAGGTGCGGTTATTCTCCATATAATAAGGGATGATAAATACCAAACCGGCAAAAGTGAAAGAGAAACTTGGGGGGGGGGGGTAAACGAAAATCATTATGCGGAAAAATAAATTACAAAATACAACAATATATATGCAGACAAAAGTTTTTAGACAGAATGTGAGGACCTTGAATGTTCACTTTTGGTTAAATATCCCGAAATGAAGGCAAATGACGCTGTGTTAAAAGAAAATATAAGCGTTAATAATAGTATGCAGGGAAAATATCTTGAAGAATAAAAAAGAAAGTAGCCAAAAACAGTAAGGAAAATTAAAAAACCTTTTATATTATCAAAATATATCAATCTTTCTTCGTTAGGGTTTTTAAAATCAGATTCGCTCATCAATTTTACCTCTCATAAAAATTTTTAAATAAAACATATCATAAATATAAAAATGTGCAAACACAATGTAATTAAGATAATGTTTATGGTATTATGGCATGGTTACAGTTTAAAAATGGTATAAAATGAACATTAAAGATTACATAAAATTATCAATTGATACCAAAACAAAAATTTTAAACGATGTAAATTTATGCCGGATGATATCTGAAACGGCGGATATTATTTGTCAGGCATATCAAAACAACAACAAGGTTTTAACTGCGGGGAACGGCGGTTCGGCGGGCGACGCCCAGCATATAGCAGGAGAGCTTGTTTCAAGGTTCTTTTTTAATCGTCCTGCGCTTGGCGCAATATCCTTAAGCACTGATACAAGCGTTTTAACTTCAATCGGAAATGATTACGGCTTTGAAAACATTTTTGAAAGGCAGATTGAAGCAAATGCAAACAGGGGAGATGTTTTTATAGCAATTTCAACATCGGGAAATTCTAAAAACATAGTAAAAGCAATTAAGAGAGCAAAGGAAATCGGGGTTATAACGGTTGGGCTTACGGGAATAAAACCTTCCTGCGTTGATAATATTTGCGATTTTATTATAAAAGTGCCGTCTGATATTACCCCTGTCATACAAGAGTCGCATATAATGATTGGGCAGATCATTTGCGCTTGTGTTGAAGAAAAATTATTTAAACAGGGGGAAAAACAATGACAAAAATTTTAATAACGGGCATAACAGGCATGGTTGGTTCGCATTTAGCCGATTTTATAATGGAAAACACCGATTGGGAAATATATGGCATGTGCCGCTGGAGAAGCCCTCTCGATAATATTCAGCATTTAATAGATGATATCAACAACAATAATAGGGTTCACCTTGTATATGCAGATCTTCATGACACTATCGCAATTGACAAAATGTTCCAAGAAGTGAAACCCGATTACGTTTCTCATTTAGCTGCGCAAAGCTACCCTAAAACAAGTTTTGACGCACCCCTTGATACTTTTGATACAAATATTCAGGGAACGGCAAGGGTTTTGGAGGCTATCAGAATGAATTGCCCCGATGCGGTTGTTCATGTTTGTGCTTCAAGCGAAGTTTTCGGCAGGGTTAAAAAAGAAAAATTGGCTGAAATGGGCGGCACAATCAACGAAGAGTGCACTTTTCACCCTGCAAGCCCCTATGCAATTTCAAAAGTCGGCACTGATTTAATCGGAAGATATTACGCCGAAGCTTATAATATGAAAGTTATGACGACAAGAATGTTTACCCACACCGGTCCAAGGAGAGGGGACGTCTTTGCCGAATCCACCTTTGCAAAGCAAATTGCAATGATTGAAGAAGGCGAAATTCCGCCCGTTATAAAGGTTGGAAACCTTGATTCTTTAAGAACTTTTGCGGATGTCAGAGATGCTGTCCGAGCTTATTATATGCTCCTTACGGTAAATCCGACTCCCGGACAATATTACAATATAGGCGGTCAATACACTTGTAAAGTCGGCGATATGCTCAATTTCTTAATTTCTCTTTCTACCATGAAGGATAAAATCAAAATAGAGGTTGACCCTGAGCGTTTAAGACCGATAGACGCCGACCTTCAAGTTCCAAACACAGATAAATTTACAAAACACACGGGTTGGGTTCCGGAAATCCCCTTTGAAACAACTATGACCGATTTGCTCAACTATTGGCGCGGCAAAGTTGCGGGGGGGGGGGGGAATTTCCAGACGAGATAAAAG
>CAYUWO010000005.1:28469-35347 GCA_964448535.1 uncultured Gammaproteobacteria bacterium
CCCTCCACCCCCACCGGCCCGCCCCCCACCCGCCGCGGCGGCCCCAGGTCCTGACGAGATAGAAGGGGTTCTTTTATGTACCTGATTGTAGGCGCAAGCGGATTTTTGGGGCATTATATGATTAATTCCGTGTTAGAAAATACGGAAGAGAAAATACTTGCTCTTTATAATTCCAATTTAATTTCCATTCAAAATGAAAGGGTAAAACCCTTGAAGTTTAATGCGGAAAATCCGGAAGATATAAAAAAATTAAATGATTTTGCGGACGATAATGCAAAAGTTGTATATCTTACATCTTACTCAAGCCAAGATTTCTGTGATAAAAATCCTGATATTTCCCGCAGGTTAAATGTTGAAGCGCTGCGCAATTTTCTTGATACTTTTAAAAAGATTAATCTTTTTTATTATGCTTCCACCGATTGCGTGTATGGCGAGAGCAAAGACGGAGCACCCTTTAGGGAAGATGAGGGCTGTAATCCGATTAACGAATACGGCAGACAAAAAGTTGAAGCCGAACAAATTGTAAAAGAAAAGGGATATAACATAATCAGGCTCCCTTTAATGATGGGTCCGAGCCTGCAGAAAAACAAGGAACATTTCTTTGATAAAATATGCCATGACCTATCCTTTGGTAAAAAACTTGAAATGTATAAAGATTCTTTTCGTTCAACTTTAAGCTTTAAACAGTGCGCCGATTTTTGGGTCAAAGTTACGGAAAATGAAAGTGCCCGTGCCGAAAAAATCCTCAATTTTGCAAGCGATAAACCTATAAGCAAGTATGAGCTTGCTTTAAAAATTGCGCAAAAAAAGAGCTATGATACAAAGAATATAATCCCCGTTTCGATAAATGACCCGAACAATGTTTTCTTTAGCGCAAAAAGGGCAGGTTCAACCGTCATGGATAATGCGAAGCTAAAAACTGTTTTAAATTTGGATAAAATAGAGTTAGAAATTTTATAACGGGAGAATGTAATGATAATAAAAGCAAAGGCACCGTTAAGAATAGGTTTGGCAGGCGGGGGAACAGACATCGGACCTTATTGCGATGAATTTGGCGGATGCGTATTGAATGCATGTATTAATATGTATGCTTATGCGGTTATAGAGCCGAGATTTGATAATAAAATCGAATTAATTTGCGCAGATAGGGGGGAGCGTGAAGTTTTTGATTCGTATGAATTTTTAGAAACAGACGGAAAATTTGATTTAGCAAAAGGAGTGTATAACAGAATCGTTAAAGATTTCGTTAAAAAACCCTTGGCGTTTACTTTGACAACTTACGTTGACGCTCCGGCGGGGACAGGCTTAGGCTCAAGCTCCACTCTCGTTGTCGCAATTACAAAAGCGTTTGCGGAGTGGAAAAACCTTCCTTTAGGCGAATACGATCTTGCAAATCTTGCATACTGCATAGAAAGGCAAGATTTAAAAATGGCGGGAGGAAGACAAGACCAGTATGCTGCGGCTTTCGGGGGGTTTAATTTTATGGAATTTACGGGAGATAAGGTTCTTGTAAATCCCTTAAGAATTAAAAAAGATTATATAAACGAGCTTGAGTTTAATATCCTTCTTTACTATATGGGACCAAGCAGGATGTCATCCGAGATTATCGAAGCCCAAACTAAAAATGTGAAAGTTAAAAACGCAGAGGCAATTGACGGCATGCATAAATTAAAAAAATATTCCTATGACATGAAAGAAGCGCTTCTTGTGGGCAATCTTGATAAGATAGGAGAAATTTTAAGCCTCGGGTGGGAAAACAAAAAAAGAACCTCAAGCTCAATTACGAACCCGAATATTGACAGCATATACAATATCGCTCTGAAAGCGGGCGCAACCGGCGGCAAGATTTCCGGAGCCGGAGGCGGAGGGATGTTTATGTTTTGGTGTCCAAACATTTCAAGATACAATGTTATAAACGAGTTATCAAAGCTTGGCGGAGAATTTAGAAGATTCAGATTTACAAATTTCGGCGCAGAAAGCTGGAAGTGGGCTCAAGAATAAACATAAATAAAATAAATTCCATAATTAAAATTGGAGGGCAAAACTCTCTTAACTCCGTTAAAAAGTCTTTGTAAACTAATTGTGTTTTCGCCCTTAATTGCTTTGAAAAAATTATAACGGCCGATTAAACATTTTTTAAACGTATAAAAAGCCCTTTAAATGATATTGTAATTAAAATGCCTTTATGTTATCTTGATGGGGGTTGACATAACATTTTTTAAACAAAAATATTACATAGAATTTGAGTAACAAGTTGGAAAGCAAAAGCAAAAATATTTTATATGTTTCAACAAGGCTTCCTTACCCTTTAATTGGCGGGGATAGAGTTCATATATACAATTATCTCGGTGAATTAAAAAAAAGAGGACACAATATAACTCTTATAACTCTTGTGTCAAATGATGATGACCTTGACGGCGCACTTAAAGACGGCTCTTTTTTTACAAAGCTTATTCCGATAAAATTTAATAAAAAAATTGCATATTTAAACGCCGCTAAAGCGCTTTTTAATAATAAGCCCTTTATTGTCCAATATTTCTACAGTGCCGAAATGCAAAAAGCGGTAGATAAAGAAATTGATACAGGAGATTATGATTTATTAATCGGGTATATTATCCGCTCTTTACCTTATATTATAAAACACAAAAAAATAAAAAAACTGATTCATTTATGCGATGCGGTATCTATGGTGTATAAAAGAAGAGCGAAAGTGAGCAGAAGCTTATGGGAAAAATTCAAAATCGGAATTGAATATTTAAAAGTAATTAATTACGAAAAACTCGCTTGCAAAAACTCCGATTGCCAAATTTTAATATCCAAAACCGATGCTGATTATTTAAAAAGTTTTGTAACCGGAAAAAACATTAAAGTTATAGGCTTCGCAACCGACAGCAGCTATTTTGCTCCTCAAAACGTAAAGAAGAAAAATGCGGTTTGCTTTGTTGGTACAATGCAATATATTCCTAATTTTGAGGCTGTAAAATACTTCGTTCTTGAAGTATTTCCGCTAATAAAAAAACAAATTCCCGACGCCGAATTTAAAATAGTGGGCGCCAACCCCCAAAAAGAGCTGTATGAAATTGCAAAAAAACAGGAGGGGGTCGAAGTAACCGGAAAAGTTGACGATGTTAGAGAATATATGAAAGATTGCAAGGTTTCTGTTTGTCCTGTCAGAATTGCAGGCGGGGTCCAAACAAAAATTTTGGAAGCAATGTCAATGGGGCTTGCCGTTGTTACAACCCCTGAAGGTGCAGAAGGAATCGGGGCGCCTGGGGATATTTTGACCGTTGCACAAAATAAAGAAGATTTTGCAAGTAAAGTTGCAGAGCTTTTTAATAATGAAGATTTAAGAAATGAAATTGCCGTAAAATCCAGAGAGTTTATTTTAGACAATTATTCTTGGAATGAGGTTGGCGACAAATGGGATAAAGCGGTTCGTGCATTATGAAACTTCGAAATGATACATGGGGTGGAAATTATATTTGTGCAATGTTTATTTTGCTTCCTTTGGTGATGTTATATCTGCCTGCGATGTATGTTACTTCAAGTGTTCCGGCATATTCTGTTGTTATGGGTGCTGCGTATCTTTTTTTACTTCCTTTTGCTTTGTCAAACATAAAATATTATATGGATTATAGATTTTTCAGATTCCTGATTTATTTTTGTCTCTGGGCGATATTTTCGGGGCTCTTTTTGGTTTTGTCTGGAAAATTTCAACCCCTGTATTATTTTACGGGCGTATTTATATATTTAATCTATAATAATGTTTTATGGTATCTTTATCCTTCCTGTGTTTTTCCGCGGATATTCAATTTAAAAACCCTGATTAAGGCATGCACCGTTGCAATTTACCTTGTAAGTTTTTGGGGGCTTACAAATTATACTTTAAATCATTTATTCAATATAGACACATCAGCCATTCAAGATATCCTTGTTTCAAGGCATCTGCTGGGAGAGCGCCATACTAGATATCCGGGAGAAAGATTAAGCGCGGTGTTTGAGGAACCTGGATATATGGGAGGGTTTATATGCGTAAATCTTCCTATTATATATAAAATGGCAGAAACTAAATTTAAAATATTTAAAAATAAATATTTAAACAAACTTTTTAAAACTACCTTTATTCCTTTGATTTTCATTACGATTATTTTTGTACAATCGCCTATATGGATTGTATTCTTTTTCCTTACAACTTTTGCATACATTGCAATTAACAGATTTAAATACTTTAGAAACGTAAAAACAATAATTTCTACATTTGTTATATGTCTTGTTCTTTTTTCTTCGAGCATAATTGTTTTACAAAATACAAAAGTGGATTTGTCAAAAACTTTTTTAAACAGAATTCGGCTTGTTACAAGTACCTTTTCCAACTTTGAAATTTTGATTTACACTGAGCAGTCTTTAGGGATGAGGCTGGTTTCATATCATATGAGGTTGTTACTTTTTTTGCAAAACCCTATAACAGGAACAGGCTATAAAAATTCCGAAAGGTGTGGGCTGCCCGTGTTAAAACAACTTAAATACGATGCAAACTTACCAGAAATGATTAGTGTTTCAGACAGAGCGCTTACAAAAAATGATAATTATATGGTATTGAACGGCGCAATTTTGTGGATTCTTCTTTCTGATTTGGGCATAATTGGAACATTCTTCTTTTTTGGTATGGTTATTCTCAGTATACTAAAAATAAATCAAATCATTAAAAATTTGCCTCCCTGTCTTGAAAAAAACTTTATGGAGGCGGTTAGGCTTTCATATATAGCTATAATATGTTTTTCAATTTATGATATTAGGCTTAATTTACCTTATTTTTGGTTTTTATTCGGATTAACCCCCGTTTTTACTAGGTACTATAATAGAAGAATATTAGACAAGGAGAAAAAATATGTACATAACTGATTTTAAAATTATACGTTTGATAAGATGGGCAATGTTTTATATATTTTCCCCGTTTTTAAGGATGGAATATCTTATATATAAAAAAATATTTGACAGGAACCCGAAAAAAATCAAAAGACTTTTTGCAACAACCGGGAACATTTCTCTTATTAATACTCTTGCAATCATAAACGAAATCAAAGATTTTGACAAATACGAAGATTATCTTTTTATAGATACGGGCAAAGGCAGAAAAGAATTTGTGCAAAAACAGTTTGAAATTGCAAAATTTCACAATTTTAAAAAAATATTTGTGGGATATCAAACCCCCCCTGGCACAACTGCGCTTTTTAACAATTTTTTCAAGGTTGATGAATTATATATGGTAAATCATCCTGCACACATTAAAACTCTCATCCCTGTTTTTCCCAAAGCCAAAGTTACTTTGATTGATGAGGGCTTTGGTTCGTTGATTAGATATGATGTAATGACCAACAGACCTGTTAAGTTTAAAACGCGCGTATATTCGGGTAAAATTGATTCTCTCGGATTTAAAGACAGCCCTATTGAATTTTTGGATATGGATTTAGAAGAATTTAAAAAAGCGGCTTCAAAAATTGAAGAAAAGTTTCCTATTAAAATTAAATCCTCCGATAAAGATAAAAACATTCTCTATTGTGGAATCTATTGGGAATCTTCGGGGCTTGGCAGAGAGCTGTTTATAAAAACTCAAAATAAAATTGTAAACGATTTATTAAATGCCGGCTACAACATTTTATACAAGCCTCATCCAAGAGACAGAGAATTTTACGGGCTTGATAAAAACCCTCGTATAGAATTTATTGAATCCAAATTCCCGCTTGAAATATACAACCTCAACGTTATAGCCATTGTTTCGCTTTCTTCTTCCTGTTCGGTTGCGCCCGCTCATTACTGGGGCATACCCGGTTTTTCGCATGTGTTGAATGAGGCGTTTGAAAAAGTTGATAAAAATGCGCTGCTAAACGTTGTAAGGTATATCGTGAAAGAATATTCGCCCGATTATACCGAACTTTTAAAATTAGACGTCAAAAATTCAACTAAAGAGGAACTGAGAGAACAGGCCTCAAAAATATATAAAGAATTTATGGATTCAAAGCCGCTTCTTTCGGAGAATAAAAAAATAAATGAATATTTTGATGGATTAATGAAAGGATAAAACATTATGATAGAAAAACTTCTTGAAAATATCAGCAAATACCGAAGCACTCTTATGGGAGTTGCTATTTTATGGATTATTTTTTCACATTCCTATATGTGGAAAGACCTTCCTCAAATAACCAGAATAATTTGTTTTCCTTTTTGCGGAATAGGCTATGGGGGAGTGGAGCTGTTCCTTTTCCTTTCGGGGTTTGGAATATACTGTTCTTTGAGCAAAAATAGTGATCTTGGGAAATTTTTCTTAAAAAGGATAGTTCGTTTTCTTCCCGCCATTCCTATTTTTATAATATATTTTTTCATAAAAAAAATAACCGCCTTTCACACAATTGTAGGTTATTTTACGCTTGAAAACTATTGGATTAACAGCAGGGCGTTCGGGTATCTTTCTTATGCTTTCTTATGCTATGTATTATCTCCGATATTTGTTAATATAATCGATAATCATCTTACTGATTTTAAAAAACAGGCATATTTTTTGGCCTTTGTTTTTATGCTTACGATTCCTTTCTGGCATGATATAAGAATTCCGGGCATTGCGCGTGTTATAACTTATACAATGGGATTGTATGCGGGTTATTATTTTATTAAAAAGCAACCGATTACAAAAAAAGTCTTTTCAAGTGCAATGATTGTTTCTCTGCTCGGTTTTATCGGCTTGGCTTTCACTTATACTGTTTTTTATAAAGTTCGTCTTGAATATGGAATTATGTACTACAATATGTCCCTTTTCATAACAGGGTTGATTTTTGCCCTTACAATGATTTTTGCATATTGCGACAAATTGAGCGCACGGTTGG